>QOOZ01000001.1 GCA_003331195.1 Puniceicoccaceae bacterium
ATACAAACTTCCAAAATGCGCTTCCCACGCGTCGGCAAAGCCTTCAGGGGTTTTCTCTGCGCCCGCGACTACATATTTAAGCGAAGCTAGTTGTTTTGGTTCGATCCGCTTTATATAGGGCTTAAGGAAGGTTGGTGTGCCGATTAAGATAGTAGCCGACTCAGCCTTGACCGCTTCAGCGACTTTTTTCACATCGAGCGGGCTAGGCAGTGTGACCACGCTACAGCCGCGCAAGAGTGGATACCAAAGTGTCACGGTGAAACCGAAACTGTGAAAGATAGGGAGGTTCACTATGACCTTTTCCGAGGCGGGCAAGAGTCCTGTGGCATCGATCTGTGCGCAATTGGCCAGAATATTACGATGTGTCAGCACGACACCCTTAGGTTCGCCAGAACTGCCACTAGTAAAGAGCAAGCCGGCCTCAAGTTCGCCACCCTTAGTGGGGACCTTGAGTATCTTCGCGAGTAGTTTTGCGGGGCATAGATGAATCCAACTAAGCAGCGCTAGTGCTTGAGCCTTCGGCATCGATTTCATTTCTTCAACGAGGTCGATAATGCCACTCTCTGGCCACGGGAAATGTGGGATCTTATGCTGCACCCGCTCCGTCGTAAGCAAACAATCGACATCTGCTTTTTGCAGGCAAGCCGCCGCACTAGATTCGCCTAGGGTAAAGTTCAAATTGACCGGAACTTTACCAGCGAGTACGACCGCAAGGTTCGCAATATAGGCACCTAACCCGGGGGGGAACAAAATGCCGACACGAGTCTTAGATGTCCAATCAGTCAAGCGCCGCGAGAGCATGAAGGAAACGGCAAGCAGGAAGCCACTTTTCATGGTGCGACGTTGTGTGCTGCGGTCGACGATCAATTCTTGACGCGGGCTACTCGCGAGCGAAACAAAACTCTCGTAGGCCAGGTGTCTCCTTAGCTCGGGTCGTTGCTGAAAGGCGGCTTCATCAAGGTCGATCATAGGACTAATGCATAGTGCTCTATTATTTGCCTCAACTCTTTTCCAGCGATGACTCGCCTAGACTTCCACATCGGCCTCGGCTTCTCTTACTTTGAGCACCTCGACTAGCATCGCCTGCGTGATGGCTTCAAAGCCCTCATCAGATACACAGGAAATGGGGTAGACTTTGTCTTTTACCTTCTTCTGAAAGACTTTAAGATTTTCGGCTGCATTCGGCTCATCCATCTTATTGGCACAAATTAGTTCGGGCTTACGCACTAGGCCAGGCATGTAAAGCTTGAGCTCGCTCTTGAGTACGCGGTAGTCACCGAGCGGGTCACGCCCATCAGTACCTTCCATATCGAGCATGATGATAAGCACTTTACAGCGCTCAACGTGCTTAAGGAAGCGGTGCCCGAGACCTCGATTTTCGCTCGCACCTTCGATCAGACCAGGTATGTCAGCCACGGTGATACGTTCATACTGCTCGGGAAACTCAAGTACTCCGACAGTGGGGAAAATCGTGGTGAAAGGATACGCGCCGGTCTTAGGGTGCGCATTGGTGATCATGTTAAGCAAGGTAGACTTACCCGCATTAGGGAAACCGATCAGCCCGACATCGGCGATTGTTTTAATAATGAGTCGAAAGTCGCCCTCCTCGCCAGGCTTGCCGAGTGTGAACTGCCTGGGTGCTTGATTGATCGAGGATTTAAATTGCGCGTTACCCTTGCCGCCTACACCGCCTTCGAGCAGTAATACTTCGTCGCCGTGCTCAAGTACTTCGGCGATGGGGTCGCCCGAGTCGCGGTCCACGACGAGTGTTCCAACTGGTAAACGCAGGGTAATGTGTTCCCCTTTGGCGCCGTGCTGGTCACTCCCACGTCCTGGCTCACCATTTTTAGCTTTCCAACCGGGCTTAAAGTGGAAGTCGGTCAAATCAGCGACATTGGTGTCACCTACTATATACACATTACCACCCACACCACCGTCGCCGCCATCAGGTCCACCCTTGGGCTCATACTTGGCTCGGCGGAAGCTGAAACAGCCATCGCCTCCGTTGCCTGCCTTGAAATTTACTTTTACCTCATCGTAAAACATGACCTCTTTTCAGCGTAGTCCACGCGCATTGCAAATCTAATCCCCCCGCAGAGTAGACACCTCCACAGGGCGGCTTCTGCACGTTCAAGCTCGCACCGCTAGGGTAATGCTTTTTCTACCGCGTCACGAACAATGCGGTTGGTCAAACTCTGCGGCAGAATGGTCACTTCGCCGTCAGGAGTATATAATAAGTAGAGCGGCACGCCGGAGCGCCCGAAGTTCTCGAGCGCGTCAGTGATGTCGGAGTCATAGCGGGTCCAGTCAGCCTCCAATGCGACGATGCCTCTTTCAGTAAAAAGCGACTCCGTCGCAGCGCTGCGGAGCGCGACCTTCTTATTCACCTGACAAATCAAACACCAGGTCGCTGTAAAATCAACAAAGACGGAGCGACCTTCGCCCAAGAGTTCGTCCACCCTTTCGGAAGACCATGCGCCCCACTGCCCAGAACTGTCTGCAATGGATTCCTGATTTCCATAATCAAGATAAACCTCCTTGATCGAACGGACACCATAAAACAGAGAGACTCCAATTAAAAAAAGAGCCAGCAGGCGAGCGATCCATTGCGAGCGCATTGAACGGGAAGCTGCACCCCATCGTCCAAAAACCCACGCTGCGATGCCACTCAGCAGTATGACGACAAGCAGAATAAAGATCGCGTCGACGCCACCTTGCCGCCCGACAACTAACGCGAGAAAGACAACCGCAGCCATCAACAAAAACCCCATGCCTTGTTTAAATGACTCCATCCAGAGACCGGGCTTTGGCAAGAAAGCGACTAGCTTTGGAAAGACCGACAACACAAGGAAAGGTGAGGCCAGCCCAAGCCCCATCATGCCAAAGGTGAAAAGACCAGTCGCTACATTGGCCTGCACCGCTAGCCCGCTGACTCCCGCGACGAGGGGTCCCATACACGGTGCTCCGACCACCGCCGCAAGTACACCCATCCCGAATGAGCCCAGCACATCTTTACGCCTTGCAACTTTATTATCGGCACCGACGAGGCGAGCTCCCAGTTCAAAGACCCCCATTAAATTGAGGCCGAATAAAAAAAATACCGCCGATAGTACCACCACGAAACCAGGGCTCTGCAACTGGAAGCCCCAGCCAATGCGTTCACCCAAGGCACGTAGTGCAAAGAGTACCGCTGCCAGGGCAATAAAGCTGAGCACCACGCCAGCGGTGTAGGCCAGGCCGTGCCGTAGCGCATCAGTCCGTGTCTGACCCGCATGCTTCAATAGCGAAAACACCTTAAGCGAAAGCACGGGCAAAACGCAGGGCATAATGTTTAAGATCAAACCGCCGAGGAAGGCTAAGGCCAAAATTCCGGGCAGCCCGAGCGCAAGCAAGCGCTGCTCGAAGCCGCTAGGCTCAGCTTCAGTCAGAGCTCGAACAAATGACGGCGGTGTGTCCAAAATTTCCGCATTAAATTCCCAAGAGTTAGCCCCCGATTGAAGCACGCCCGAAATGGCCAATGGCTGATTCTCAAAAAACAGCGTATCTAGAGCGAGGCGTAGCTCCGCTCGGTTTGGCTCTGGGGTGCTCCATACCTGCTCCGCACTGGGATCGACAAGGCCTTCCGTATCGACATAAAGATATAAATCTGCCGGTAGCGCCTCCCCCTCAATCACCACGACAAGAGCTTCCTCCTCGAGATATGTAGTAGTCGCCCAAGGGTGCGCAGTCCTCGCTTGGCGATTCCGCGACTCAACGAAAGCAGCCGCTTCAGCGCTTGGTTCAGCTTTGAACGCGACAGGTAGCACTAGGTCGAGCGTAGCCTCTCCTGGGAGGCAGGTTTCTTTACAAATCAGCCAAAAGAGATCGGCGGTGATGGCCAACTCAGAGCCCAGTTTCAAATCTTCAGGAGCCTGCAAAGTGACGATAAAAACCGCCTCCTCCTGGTAGCCGTAATTCACCAGACCGCCCAGTTGGATTCGCTCAGGTGCCGGCCATTGTACTTCGCCCGCCTCAATGCTCTCGGGCAGCACCCAATCAATTGTCGTGCTTAGACCGCTAGCACCCGGATTTTCCCAATAAATGTGCCAATGCTCCTCAAGATCGAAACGCACCGCTAGATCAAAGCTCTGTCCTGGCACGACGGCATCGTATTCAGAGATCAGCTCGACCGTCGCGTGGTCGACTTGTACCGGCGCAGCGAACACAGCAGGGGGGAGAAAAAACTGCAAAAAAATTAAAAATCGTGTCGCCAAGTTTAACATGTATAGAGAATAGATAGCAATGTAGACAGGATTGTTCCAGATTAAGTGTAAGTACCTAGATTGTAAGTAATCTTGCTAATTCAAGATAATTAAAAGTGCTACATTTAACTTTCTACTTTTGTCTGGCATTGATCCCGATTATGAGTTCTGCCTACGAACAAGCCTTCCAGAAAACCGAAGTGGGCGAATTTGAAATCAAAGCTTTGCCCGCCACTCGACTCATCGCGAGCCAGACGGAAGCCGCTTACTTTGATGGCAACAACCGCCTTTTCCGTCCGCTTTTTCGTTACATTTCTTCGCGCGATATCGCTATGACGACACCCGTCGAAGCAGAAATCAACCCTGGCGTGATGTATTTCTACATCGACGCCAATGTGAGCAGCGACATGCTGGATGCTACCAAGAACGTCAGCGTGCACGAACTCCCAGAGCGCCTAGTAGCTAGTCTCGGCGTTCGCGGCGCTTACAACGAGCGTAACTTTAACAAAGCGTCGGCTAAACTCAGCGCGTGGTTGCGCAAAAACCCAACTCACGAAGCTGTAGGCGATGCTCGCGGCGTCTTCTGGAATGGCCCGTTTATACCGGGCTTTTTTAAGCGCTTTGAAGTTCACGTCCCCGTCAAGCTGGTCAAAGAATAATTCATGCCACTCGACTATTCGATCATCATTCCTGCCTACAATGAGGCGGCTGAACTACCAAGCACGCTGTCCTCGATTCGCAGGGCGATGGAGGCTGTTTCTCTTGAGGGTGAGTGCATTGTCGTGGATAACAACTCGACCGACTCAACCACTGCCGTCGCTCGATCACATGGTGCCGATCTTGTCGTGCAAGAGCCGATCAACCAGATCGCTCGAGCTCGCAACTCAGGGGCAGCTATATCAAGTGGGCGCTCCCTCATCTTCATAGACGCGGATACACGTATCCAGCCCGAGCTACTGCTTGAAGCACTCCACAGACTTGAAGAAACACCCTGCGTGGGAGGCGGCTCTGTGATCAAATTTGAAAGCGAAGTTAGCGTCATCGGGCGCATAGGTATAGGGGTATGGGAGCGCATTTCTAGGTTTGCTCGCATTGCAGCGGGCAGTTTTATTTTTTGTCGCCGCGAAGCCTTTGAAGCTGTGGGGGGCTACGACGAGTCGCTTTACGCCAGCGAAGAAGTCCGCTTCTCTCGCCTAATCAAAAAATGGGGCAAGTCCTATGGCCTCGAATTTGTCATCCTAGATAACACGCCAGCTCTCACCTCCGCCCGTAAACTCAACTGGTATAGCGGCCCGCAGATAGTCGGGTGGATCGCTCTGATGATACTCATGCCGCTTGCCGTGCGCTCGCGTAAACTTTGTAGCTTTTGGTACGATCGCCCAAAGGAGGTTTAGCCATCTCAGCACTTGCCCCAAGGGTGAAGGCTATCATAGTCAGATTATTTTTTAGATTCTGGACGAATCTGCGCCAGAAATTTTTATTTTTTAGAACATGCTCTACGACCGACCGTATATGCACCAGCCCTCAACTGGTGGCGCTCCACAGAAGGCTTCAATGGTGACGACTCTTATGGTCATTACCATTTCCGTCTTCGTGCTACAGCAGATCATGAATGCATTCTTTCCCGGCGCTGGTGGGCGTGAAAACAGTTTTTTAACTGATTGGTTCGCCCTGAGCGGCCATAACTTTCGTGAGTTGAAAGTTTGGACGATCCTTAGCTACGGCTTACTTCATAGTTCTGCGGGCTTCTATCACATACTCGGCAACATGCTGGGGCTCTTTTTTATCGGGCGCATGGTCGAACCTTTAACCGGTCGAGAGCGCTTTCTTTGTTTATATGTAGCCGGTTCGCTGATCGGAGGCGCGGTTTACCTACTTTTGCATTTTAACGATCCAGCGCTTGGGCAAATAAACGGTGAGCTAATCTTCCAAAGCATGGTCGGTGCTTCTGCATCGCTCATGGCGATTCTAGCTTTTTTCTGCTTACTTTATCCTGAGCGTCCGATCACGCTGCTACTCTTTTTTATCATTCCTGTCACGATGAAACCGAAGTGGATATTCTGGGGCATGCTAGCCATTTCCACAGGTGGCATTTTATTCTACGAACTGCCCAATAAGTCCTACGTAGCTCACTCGGCACACCTTGGCGGCATGTTTGCTGGCATCCTCTACTACCGCTACTTCCATAATCGCTCTTTCAGCTTTTTCGGCTCGGGCAGCACCCAGACCACAGTCGAGCAGCCAGCTTGGTTTAAGCGCCGCAAGAAGAATGAGCAACGCAATAGCTATAAGGTCAACCGCAGCAAACGCGATGAGTTGCAGACCGAGGTAGACCGCATACTCGATAAAATTAACATCTCCGGCTTCGGATCCCTCAGCGCAAGTGAGAAACAAACGCTTGAACGTGCTAAAGATATTTTAAACCGCTAAACCAGCGCTATTTTAGATGTCCGACAATACTTCTAAATCACATATGAATAAACGAATCTTTCGGATCGCACTTGTTGCGGCAGGCGTACTCGCCTTTGCCCTTTCGACGAATGCCAAGCTTGACTCTTCTAACGAGATGGCGTCACAGACACGCTGGGTCGTTAATACGATCAACGCACGCCACTACCTGCGAGGTACGATGGAGCAACTCGACGGTGCTGAAATGGTCGAAGCCTACATCGCCTCCTTCGACTATGGGCGTATCTACTTCTCCCGCCCTGAAATCGACGACTTTATCTTCCGCTTTGGCAACGCAATGGAGGAGTTCCTGCAACAAGGCAACCTCTACGCCGCCTTCGAAGTGTATAAAAGCTTTAAGGCAAAGGCTGAAGCGCGCACCGAATGGGCGTTTGCACGACTGAAGCAAGACTTTGACTTTACCATCGATGAAACCTTCACCCCAGATCGCCGCGATGCGGAGTGGCCGGCGACTCCCGAAGAGGCTGAAGCGCTCTGGCTACGCCGCCTGAAATATGAGCTACTCAACGAAATGCTCTCGCTCGCATCCGAGGATAGCGAAAAGAGCGATGCTTTGCTCTCAGCAAGCAATCTCGAAGAATTGGATCCCGATCAAAGCGAGGACGATGAAGCGTTCGATCCTACGAGGCTACTGCGCTTGATCGAAGACAAAGAATTCTTCGCTCAAACAATCGACGCCGCTCGCGAAAAAATACGCCGTCGCTACGAGCGTAACTTAAACCACACCCTCGCCCGTGAAGCCCCCGAGGTGCAAGAGTCTTTCATCAATGCGATGACACAACTCTTCGATCCGCACTCTTCCTTTCTTTCCTCCGATACCCTAGAAAGCTTCAACTCCGCAGTCCAAAACTCCTTCGTTGGTATCGGAGCTCTTCTCGAAGACGACGACGGCATTTGCACGATCAAAGAAATACTCCCTGGTGGCCCCGCCGAGCGCTCGCGCTTACTTGAAGCAGAAGACCAAATCTTAGGGGTCGCTCAAGGGGACGAGGAGTTTGATGACGTCGTCGACATGCAACTACGCTATATTGTGCGCAAGATTAAGGGAGAGAAAGGCACCACCGTCCGCCTCCTTATCCGCCCAGGTGACGCGGCGGATCCTTCCATTCGCAAGATCGTGCCTATCGTGCGTGGCCAGGTCAAACTCACCGCCAATCTAGCCACCGGTATGTTAATCAGCGTCCCCGCTGGCGACAGCGAGACCGTCCCAGTTGGTGTAATCGAGCTTCCCTCCTTTTATGGTAACATCGGCGCAGGCAGCACCCTCACCTCCACAACGGACGATGTGTCCGAATTGATCAATAAGTTAAGCTCAGCCGGTGCAGAAGGCATTATTCTCGACCTTCGAATGAATGGTGGAGGGCTACTCAGCGAGGCGGTTCGCCTAGCAGGTCTCTTCATCCCGATAGGCCCAATAGTACAAGTTCGCGACAGCTCCGGGCGTAAAGATATCCTATCTGACCGTGATCCTAGTATGCTCTGGGATGGCCCACTCATCGTGCTGACTTCACGCTTCAGTGCCTCCGCTTCCGAGATTGTCGCTGGTGCACTAAAAGACCACGGCCGGGCACTTATCGTCGGCAACAGTTCCACCCACGGCAAAGGCACCGTGCAAGAAGTCTACCATATGAACAAGCGCATGCCCTTCTCCTTTTTCAGCAACGCGGAAGAACAAGCACGCCCAGTCGCTACTAAGATCACAATCAAGCAATTCTACCTGCCTGATGGCAGTTCAACTCAAGTCAAAGGCGTACCTTCTAATATCATACTCCCATCGGTTAATGAGTTCCTTCCCATCGGCGAGGACGATCTACCGCACGCATTACCTTGGGGTGAGGTCAAAGCCGTCGACTGGTTTAACGACTGGGCAAAGCTCGAAGTAGATAGCCCAGAGCACCCCGAGCTCGTGCTCGCGCTCACCAATGCTAGCCAAGCGCGCCAGGAGTCGCTCGAAGAATTCCAGTTCCTAAAAAAGCAAATCAAATGGCGTAAGAAGCGTTACGAAGAAAAGGCCATCTCGATCAGTTTAGAGAATCGGATACAGCGCAAAATTAACGAGAAAGTATATATCGATGAACTCGATGATACCTACGAGGCTTTGAGCGAGAACGACTACGCAATGGAAGAATTCCTCCTCAAAGTAACCGAAGATCAAGACGCGCTCTCAAAGGAAATCCTCTCAGCACCAACCAAAAAAATAGCTGATTCGACCATCGGTGAAATAAGTACAAATAAGGTTAGCAAGCAGATCGAAGAAACGAGCGAAGAAGAGAAGGAGGAACCTGTCTACGACATCTATCTCCGTGAAAGTGCCCGTATTATGACCGACTGGGTGCAAGCGCTGGACAAACCCAAGGTAGCAAAGGACTTCTAGGATGCATAACTACCCTGCGTGCTTCGCGACCATGTTGTAGAAATCTACAAAGAGCGCATCTGCATCATTAGGACCCGGCGCTGCTTCAGGATGATACTGCACGGAAAATACCGGCTTATCTTTAAGGCGAAGGCCTTCGACAGTGTGATCGTTTAAGTTGATCTCAGTCACGATGGCTCCAGCTTTTTCTAGCTCTTCACGAGTCGAAGCGAAGCCGTGATTCTGGGCTGTAATCGAGACCTTACCCGTTTCCAAATTTTTGACAGGCTGGTTGCCGCCGCGGTGGCCAAACTTGAGCTTAAAAGTCTTCGCGCCCAGTGCATGGGTGATAATCTGATGCCCGAGGCAAATACCAAAAGTCGGGTAATCTTCGATCAATTCTTTAACCGTAGCGTGCGCGTAATCCACCGCGCCAGGGTCACCGGGGCCGTTGGAGAGAAAGACTGCATCCGGCTTGAAGGCATTAATCTCAGCCGCGACCGTACTCGCAGGGAAGACATGCACGTCGAATCCATGATGCTGCAGCTTACGGTAGATGGACAGCTTTCCGCCGAAATCGAGCGCAGCCACCTTGAAGCGTGGCTTATCAGTCCTATCATCATTCAGTCTAAGATCTGTCCCGACCACTGTGAAGGGGGTCGATTGCTTCATTTCAGGATCCCAGCGGTAGGGCTCCTTCGCTGAAACTTCCTTAACAAAATCCACTCCGATGAGACCGCCAAATTCTTTAGCTCGTTTGATCGCTTCTTCCTCAGTGATCTCCTCGGTTGAGATACAAGCTTTGAGTGCCCCAGAAACGCGGAGCTTCTTGGTGATGGCGCGGGTATCCACCCCTTCAATACCAGGGATACCCGCTCCCTCTAGGAAATCTTGGATAGAACTATTACTACGCCAGTTGCTCGCTACTTGGCTAAGCTCACGAACAACAAAGCCCTTAACCTTAGGGCCATCCGATTCCACGTCCTCGGGGCAGATGCCGTAATTACCGATTTGCACGGCAGTCATGGTCACAATTTGCGAGAAATAGGAAGGATCCGTTAAAATCTCCTGATAGCCCGTCATGCTGGTGTTAAAGCAGGCCTCACCTACGTCAGTCGCGACAGCGCCAAAGGCGTGTCCACGAAAAACGGTTCCGTCTTCAAATGCAATGAGTCCTGTGCGAATCGTTTTAGCCATGTTAGCGCTGGAGCCAAACGAGAATTTCGCGCCATGCAAATCAAAATGATCAACCCAGCACTTCCCTCAGTTGCGCATTCACTGCACTGGCAGCTTCTTGATTGATCCAGTAGATCATATCGCGACACTTTTTCTGATTTGAAATAATGCCCGCTTGCCGTAGTATACGCAAATGGTGGGAGGTGGCTGGCTGTGAGAGGCCGATTTGCTCAGCTATTTTTGACACATTGCATGCATTATGACAGGTCGGCCCAGATGGCAAGATCCGCAATATTTGCAAACGCACGGGATCACCCAGCGCCCAGAGCTGTTTGGCCAGCTCTGGAAAATCTTTATTTGGATCGATCGATGGCATTGACATATTTATGTATATAGATACATCAACAGGTCAACTAAAGAAGATTCTCTTTCCCACCTTCAAAGATGTATCCAAACGACTCACTCGAAAACTGGCACCAAGGCCAAGGCAACTGGAAGAATGTATCCGCGGTTGACTGGAATAGTTGGAAGTGGCAACTAAAGAACCGCATTACCAAGCTAGAGCAGTTGGAGCAGCAGATGGAACTCACTGCGGAAGAACGCGCAGGCTGTATTTTTGCCAAGGATAAGCTGGCGATGGCCATTACTCCCTATTTTTTTAACCTAATCGACCGAGAAGATCCCAGTTGCCCTCTGCGTAGACAAGTTATACCCCGCTCAGGCGAAATGCAGACCTCCCCCGAAGAAATGCTCGACCCTGTGGGTGAAGAAAACACCAAGCCCGTCGATGGTATCGTCCATCGCTACCCAGACCGCGTGCTCTTTCTGGTCACAGATCGTTGCGCCGCCTACTGTCGTTACTGCACTCGCAGTCGGCTAGTTTCTAATGCGCAGGATTACAACTTCCATCCAGAATTTGAAAGTGGCCTCGAATACATCCGCAAACACCCTGAAATCCGCGACGTTCTCTTGAGCGGGGGCGACCCCCTTCTCCTCGCAGATCGCAAGATCGACTACTTGCTGGGCGAACTGCACAAAATTCCCCACGTAGAATTCGTCCGCATCGGCTCGCGCATACCTGTCTTCCTCCCGCAGCGGATTACGCCAGAGCTCTGCGAGATCTTTAAAAAGCATGGCCCTGTTTGGCTGAGTATCCACGTCAACCATCCCAATGAGTGTACACACGCCCTGCGTGAGGCGTGCGAGCAACTGACTTACGCAGGCGTACCAATCGGCAACCAGTCAGTTCTCCTGCGTGATGTGAACGATAATGCTGAAGTGATGCAATCACTCATACACCGCCTGCTGATGATGCGCGTGCGGCCTTACTACCTGTATCAATGTGACCTAATTACAGGTAGCGCTCACCTACGCGCGGACCCACGTAAGGGCATTGAAATCATACGAAGCCTACGTGGCCACACAACAGGTTACTCGATTCCACAATTCGTGATCGATGCCCCTGGTGGTGGTGGTAAGATCCCAATCAATCCTGACTACGTGAAAGAAATTACCAACGAAGCGATCGTGATGCGTAACTTCAATGGTGACGAGTATCGATATCCGCTGGCGAACGCTACGCAGGTCGAGAAAGACCCAAACGCACCTGAGTTGGCAACCATTCTCGTCTAGGGTATCGGCTGTATTGGGGCAGACGCACTGCCATCCTTAAGTGCATTCCCCAAACTCGATTACCGCCTGAGGAGGTATTTCCTTGACCGATGAAAAGTGAAATTTCTCCAAAGAAAACTCGTATCCAAAGATCAGCTATACTGCTACTTCCTTCTAAAAATAAAAAACAAGCGCATTGCGCCACTGAGTGTCGTCTTTGACTCCACTTTCACCCAAATCGTTATCGAAGCTTTTGTTATAAGAGAACTCAAAACCTAGCAGGTCAGTAAAGCGCACTCGAACTGCCGTTGTGAATACATAGTTGAACTGATTCGAATCTTTCGGATTCCAATAGTAGCTAAACTTCTGAACAACAGAGGTCCGGTTAAGCGGCCGCCAAGTAGCTTCTTGAAAGATATTAGCAAATGGGGACAAAGCAGCGCGCGTGTCTGCAAAATTGGCCTCAAGCTCCTCAACACCCGCGCCTCCACCCAGGATGAATTTGAAACGATTTGAAGGCTTATATTCATAACCAATACCTGCGCTGACTTGAACTTCACGATCAATCCCTTTAACCCGATCGGCACGGTATCCAAGCGCATTTTGAGTAAACCAATTTTCGAAGAACGAGCGGCGATAAATAAACTCAGCATTGTATTTATCCGTAGACTTGTACTCATCACCATTTGCTCGTTCGGTCTGACGATACGTATAAGCACCAGTAAAGCGATAGAAGTTAGGGTTCTGCTTTGGATCAATCTCCAGTTTACCCTTTAAGTAGGTCTCTTGCCACTTTCGATCACCTTGGCTCAAGTTGATCCCCATACGCATGTTACCCGACCAGTAGTTTGGGGCTTTAAGGTCGAGGAGTGTTTCGATAATTGATTCTTCGTTGATCGATGATTCTTCTGCCTTCTTGGGTTTGCTTTTCTCCGCAGAGCTGGACTTAGCTAGTGACGGCTTCGAATCCTTAGCCCGTATCGAGATGACTCGGGCGCGCGGCACTTTAAGCTCACCCAATAACGGAGAGCGTATTATAACCGTGATGGTGGACGACTGAGTCAGGATCTCGCCGATGAGCTGCTCACCCGAGTCAAGGGCGACAACGGAAAGGGTCGCATTGGCTGAAGCCAGGGCAAAAACAAATAGGGGTAAAAGTGTGAATTGGGACTTTCTCATACAGCAGTCTCAGAGTAACGTTGCTCGCGGATCACGGTAATCTCAATCGTGCCGGGATAGTTCAATTCCGCTTCGATACGCTGGCGAATTGTGCGCGCGAGTTGGCGTGCCCCTTCGTCGTCGACGACCTCTGGTTCGACGATGACTCGCACCTCACGACCAGCTTGCACTGCGTAAGCTTCGCTCACACCAGGCAAGGCGGAAGCGATCTCTTCGATGCTACGGACGCGTTGGATAAAACCATCCATCGAAGAGGCACGGGCGCCCGGGCGCACGGCAGAAAGTGCGTCCGCGACCATTACGAGCCCAGCATAAGCACTCTCCGCCGGCACTTCCTGATGATGGGCGGCGGCGGCATTGACCACGCGCGCATCTTCGCCGTGTTGCTTTATAATTTCCGCACCAACGATTGCGTGACTATCCACGTATTCTTCATTAGCTGCTTTGCCGAGATCGTGAAAAAGCCCTGCGCGTTTGGCGATCGTTGGATCTAGACCAATTTCTGATGCAATAAGCGCGCAAAGATTCGCTACCTCAACCGAGTGCGCTAGCGTATTTTGGTTATTGGACAGCCTATAGTGCAGCTTGCCCAGTAGTGCCACCACCTCGGGATGAACATTGTGTAAGCGTAGTTTATGCAAGGCACCTTCGCCCAGATCAATGACATTGGCATGCATCTCTTCTTCGGCTCTGGTGATCTCATCTTCGATACTAGAGGGATGAATCCGACCATCGCGCAGAAGGGCTTCCAGCGCTATACGGGCGATCTCTCGGCGCACGGGATCAAAGCAAGAGATGAGAACTGAGTCCGGCGTCTCATCTATCATAAGCGTAGTACCAGTGCCGTGTTCAAATGTGCGAATATTGCGACCTTCGCGACCGATGATACGGCCTTTCATCTCGTCGCTGGGCAGGTTGACGACGGTCGCGGTGGCGTCATTCATGGGCTGGCTAGTGATGCGCTGCATCGCAGCGAGCAGAATACGCCTAGCCTCATCAGCAACATCAGCTTCGGCACGGTTTAGCTTGCTCCGGCGTAGATCGCGAATCTCTTGCTCGCACTCTTCCTCGGTTGCCTTGACCAAGACTTGTCGAGCTTCGTCGCGCTCCATTTGGGTAATCTGATGGAGTTTGAGGCGATCAAGTCGACGTTTTGTCGCAATGTATAGCACTAGTGCGCCGATAAAGGCACCTAGCATTCCCCCTAAAATAAAGTCGAATTTCATACGCGTTTTTGATGATGGCAAACCATCTGAGCGGGGATCTTCTCTGAAAGTTTATTTTTGTAGGCATAGCACCGAGGGGTGCCAGAAACCGACAATGCTTGAAAGAACATGCGTAAATCGCCCATAATATCAAGGGAAACTTACCGCTGGTTCGGGCACGTAGACGTAAGAAGAATGCCTCGCTAAAACCGCTTTTATCATCAAGCAAATCAAAATTACGCTTTTTCCTTCCCCAAAAGTCATTCTCCAATAACAATACATAAACGGCTTATTTTACAGAAACCGGACATATCCTAGAATCATCATGACCCTTTTCCTAGCCACTCTCATAACAGGAATCTTATTACTCGCCTTTGGCACCCACTTTCTCTGGCACGGTATGCGCTCGGCTAAAATTGTGCAAGCATTTCCACGTTCGCAAACGGCTGCTTACATCCTTCTCGGGTCCGCAGCCGTTTGGTTCCTCTTTAAGGTCACCCAACTAGGTCCCGCTGACTTTGGGCAATACAAGAACCTGCTCTTCATACTATTCTCCGTCGTTGCCGTCGGCTCTTTCATCTTTGTGCCTGACTTTCTCGCCGTGCGTGGATTGGCTGCCCTCATACTACTTATCGCAGGCGTGCTACTCGATGTAAGCTACATGCAGTATGGCAGCGCCTTATTTCTAAAAGCCTCCGTTTACATCTCCATCGTCATTGCACTCATCCTCGGCGCGAACCCCTACAAACTACGCGACTTTTTCGAGTGGCTTTATAAAAAAGAAGTCCGTCC
>QOOZ01000010.1 GCA_003331195.1 Puniceicoccaceae bacterium
TTCTCCGCGGCTATTGTGCCCCGTGTTTCGGAGAGCTCTGTCAGTGCGGATTTGAGATCGCGTTCGGCTTGTTCGCTTGCCGAGTTTAAAGTCTGTGCTTGGGCGAATGTCGCGAGTCCGAGCAGTGCGGCAGTGCCGAGTAGGGTTTTAATTGTGCGTTGCATGATCAGTGAAGGCTTAGGCGCTCAGTTATTTAATATATGCGGGGACGTTTACGAAGCTGATGTCTTCGGAGCCTTCGTAGACGTCGATGAGTTGTTTGATTTCTGCACCGGCAGCGTCCACGCGGGGCCACTCCCAGCCGTCAGGGCCAGGAACGCCGATGCCAGCGTATTGGCCGGAAGCATCCACATAGTAGGCCATTGCGAGGCCCCAGTAGAGGGTGCGAACTTCGACGGTCTTGCCACCCTCGATCTTACGGGACTCGTTGGTCTGTGTGATGGTGGTGTTAAACTTGTCGGCTTGGCTGAGAATGCCGACGATGTTTTGCACACGCTCACCTAATGAAAGGTCTGTGTCGCTCGGGTCTTCCGGCAGGCGGCGGATCAGTGGCTTGATTTTTTCGATCAGGGGCTCCGGTAGCTTCTTGAGCGCACGCTTCAATTGGCTTTCAAGCGCGCCGATGTTGGCTTCAACTACGGCAGATGCGGCGGTTAGCTTCTCCTTCTCGTCGGCAAGTGTGCTACGCTCTTCGTCGGCTGCGGTGGCTGAGGACTCTAGATCAGTGAGCGCTTCACTGAGCCGATGGAGCTCGCTGCTGAGCAGCTGCACTGTGTCGCCGAGAATGGACTCCTCGACCTTCCAACTGGCTTTTTCCTCCGAGATGATCTGGCGGGTTTCCACCCACTGGTCTAATACCTCACGGGTTTCTGCGACTTGATTTTGAGCGTTTAGGCCAACAATAATTAGCGAGCAGCCGATTGTTAGGAGTGAACAAAGTTGTATTTTCATATTTAACTATCACAGATATCAGAAAGCTTTTTCAAGTAAAAGTGTCTGATTGTTAAGCTTGCGTTTCAGCAATGCGACTCAAATGTGACAGGTATAGCGAAATTAGTCAGTACTCTTGGTGACGTTTGCTTGGGTGCATCAAGTTACTACGTGGAGAGCATGGCTCCCGCCAGCAAAGAAAAAACCTAATGAGTGGTGCAGAAAGCCGCAATTCAACTGTCCTAGCTTCCAGTCGCTAAGTAGCTGGCGTCAACTTTTACGAAAGCCTCCGGTCTTTAGGGATCGGGGGCTTTTTTGTCTACGTTTTGGTCGCGCTCCAGTTCTAGCTCAGGAATGTGATTGAAGGCGATGCGCATCGGGGCTGCGTCGCGACTGCGTTGAGCTTCCATCGCGTCCGCATAATAGATTGTGCGCCCGCCAAAGCGTTTGTTGACTGCATCCATGGCGTGTTGGAGCTTCATCCGGCGTGGCTGATTATCCTCTACAAAGAGCGAGGGCGTATGCACAGCGATATGCTCTAGCCGGGAAAGTGTAATACTGACCTTCGTCGGTTCGGGGGCATCCCTTGGGTGTTCCGCCCAAATCTGGTTCAGTAATTTGCCTAGCACCACGCTGTCCTGCGTCGGGAAGCAATGTGTCTCTGCCCCCCATCGTAGCTCGAAGCCGAATTTGACCCCGACCGAGAGATGCCCGGTGAAATAATCCATTGCCCGCAGTCGTAGGCAGGCCTTTTGCAGCATGCGGTGGAGCGTGGCGTGCCCGCCGTGAAAGGTTCGCAAGTGTGGGGGCAAGACATGCGAGTGCCCGATACTGCGACGCGTTGTCTCCACCGCGGGCACCTCGACCCCGCGCAGCGCATACCACATTCGGTCGCCTTCGATCCCGCCCCAGATTCGATGAAGCTTACGCCGGCTGGCCGTGCAAAGTGCTTCCATATCCATGATCCGCGCAGTATGCAGCCGCTGTTCGATACGCTGCCCGATCCCTGTGATGTCACTCAACTTGAAGTGGTAGAGCTTCTCTGGGATTTCTTCAAAGTCCATCGTGGTCAGTCCGTTTGGCTTTTCCAGCTTACTCGCTAGCTTGGCGAGGAAGCGGTTCGGCGCGAGCCCGATGGAGGCGCGAATGTGCTCACCGATTCCAGTTGCCAAAGCCGTTTTGACTTCCATCGCCTTAGCGCGTGCCACTTCTAGCGGTTGCCAGTGCCGAGGCAAGCGACCATACATTTCATCGATCGAAAGCACTGCATCCACATAGATGATCTCGTGGATCAGCTTTTTTATCCGTTCATGTACGCGGACATAGTTTGAGTGCCCCGCCTCCACGAAGACGATCCCGGGGCAGAGGTAGCGCGCCTCACGGACCCCGGTCCCGGTTTTAACGCCGTAGGCTTTCGCCTCATAACTCGCCGCAATACAACAGGTGGTTTCCACGCCAAGAGAGGGTACGATGCCCACAGGCCGGCCCCTCAACTCAGGACGCATCTGCTGCTCGACCGAGGCGTAAAAGCTGTCGAAATCTATGAATAAGTAGCAGAGGGACATTCAACCAAAGGGTACTAGTGGTCAACCGAATGCAATAAAAAGGTATAATTATGTTCACTATTATTAAAATAGGGATGACCATCCATACTATTGGCAGGTCGCCGCGTATACCGCTGAACGCTTATGCAACTGAGTCTCCAAAACCGCCGCTACATGATGGGCAGTATTCTAGGGATCTTGTCCGTCCCCTTGGTCTACTTCTTGGTCGGTGTAGCTTTTAAACCGGCGGCTACGAAGCTTTAAAACAAATCCAACTGATCGTCTTCTTCACTGGTATCGTCGCCGCTGCTTTCTTTCTTCATGCGCTTGCGCAGAAGGTTGTGAGAGGAGTCGTCGGCTTCGAGGCGTTCGAGGATGGTTTTCGCGCGGTCGATTACCGTGCTGGGCAGCCCTGCAAGTCGGGCGACTTGAATACCATAAGATCGGTCGGCCGCACCCTTAATCACTTGGCGGACAAAGACGATTTCGTCGTTCCACTCCTTTACTGCGACCGAGTAGTTCTCTAATCGAGCAAGGGTTTTAGCGAGCTGCGTGAGCTCATGGTAGTGTGTCGCGAAAAGCGTGCGGGCACCGGCAGCATCGGTAGGATGCAAGTGTTCAATCACCGCCCATGCGATGGAGAGGCCATCGTAAGTGCTAGTGCCTCGTCCGATCTCGTCGAGGATGACGAGGCTGCGTTCAGTCGCGTTGTTGAGTATGTTGGCCGTCTCGTTCATCTCGACCATGAAGGTGGAATTGCCTCGAGCCAGTTCATCGCTCGCACCAACGCGGGAGAAAATACGGTCGACCACTCCTAGTTGACAGGCGCGAGCGGGGACCCACGAGCCAGATTGTGCCATCAAGACGATCAAGGCGACTTGCCGAATGTAGGTCGATTTGCCAGCCATATTGGGGCCAGTGATGAGAGCGATCTGCGGGGCGTCTTCTGTTTCACCGGAGCTGGATAATCGGCAGTCGTTGGGCACGAAGGCGTGAGTACCCGCGAGGCCAAGGCGCTGCTCGCGCATCATTTGCTCAACTACTGGGTGGCGGCCTTGATCAATAAGGCAGATATCGGTGTGATCGAGCTGCGGCTTGCAGTAATCCCATTCGCGGGCGAGGGTGCTCCAGCCGATGAAGACGTCGATTTCGGCCATGGCGGCCGCGGTTTCTTTGAGCGCATCGGCGTGCTTGAGGATAGCTTCGATTAAATCGTTAAAGAGTACTTCTTCGCGCGCGAGGGCTTTTTCTTCGGCGTGGAGGATTTCACGTTCGCGCTCTTTGAGTAGGTCGGTGGTGTAGCGCTCGGCGTTCTTCATCGTCTGCTTGCGCACGTATTCCTCTGGGACAAGGGCGATGTTACTCTTAGTCACTTCGATGAAGTAGCCGAAGGCTCCGTTATAACGGATCTTTAAGTTTTTGATGCCAGTGCGGGCTTGTTCGCCTAGCTCAAACTCGGCTAGCCATTTTTGGCTGTCGCGGGTTAGGCTGCGGGTGTGGTCGAGCGCTTCGTCAAAGCCTTCGCGGATGGTGCCGCCGTCGGCGATGTTGCTAGGTAATTCTTCGGCGAGGCTACGGTCGAGAGTCGCGGAGATTGAATCAAAATTGTGGATGCGTTCGGCGATGGCGGCCACGGGCGAGTCGGGAAACTCGAGAAGAGTTGTGGCTATGGCGGGGAGCGCCAAGAGGGTGTCACGCACGCCGCCGAGCTCTCGGGGGTTACGCATCCGGTTTTGTAGTCGACTGAGGATGCGCTCGATGTCGCGCACGCCTTTGAGCAGGTTTTGCATCTCGCTTGCAAGACCGGGGGCGGTAACGAATTCGCCTACACAGTTTTGGCGACGTTTAATTTCATCGAGGTCAAGCTCGGGCGCGCAAAGCCAGCGCTCCAGTAAGCGCGCTCCAGGGGCGGTCACAGTGCCATCCATTGCGGCCAGCAGAGAGCCTTGGCGGGTGTTGGCGGCGGACTTGAAAATCTCTAAATTACGGAGTGTAGCTGGGTCGAGCAGGAGAGTGCGCTCACTACTGTATTCTTTGATCTTTCGTAGATTCTCGGGCTTGGCGCAAAGAGTCTCGGTGGCGTAGTGAATGAGTGCGCCGGCCGCGCCGAGGGCGGGGTGATTTTGATCAATGCCGAAGCCTTCAAGGTTCATCACCCCGAGTGCTTCCATCACGGATTGGGCGCCACCCGCTTCGTCAAAGTGGTAATCGGGGATGGGGCTGATCGCTCGACCATCGCCGATGTGGGTGTAAAGCTCACGAAAGCGCTGATCGGTGTGGGGGAGGCTCCACTGCTCAGCAGCGTTTTCGGGCACAATAATCTCGCGTGGGTCAAGGCTTTCGAAGGCGGCGAAGAGGTTTTCTGGCTTTACTTCAGAGGCGAGGAAAAACTCGCCCGTGCTTAGGTCGAGCCAGGCGGCGTTGAGCGCTTTTTTACCGAGAGAGAGTGAGAGCAAGAAGTGGTTGCGCTGGGCGTCGATCTGAGTGTCCGCTAGTCGCGTGCCAGGGGTTATGATGCGGGTGAGTGCGCGTTTAACCAACTTCCCGGGTTGCGGCGTTTCGACCTGATCGCAGATGGCGATTTTGATGCCTTGATCGAGGAGCTTTTGAATGTAGCCGTCGGCGGCATGAAAGGGGATGCCAGCCATGGGCATGCCGTGCCGGTGGGTGAGAGTGATGCCGAGTAGTTTTGCGCCCCATTCGGCGTCTTGCTTAAAGATCTCGTAGAAGTCTCCGAGCCGAAACATGAGCAGCGTATCGTCTGCAAGCTTGGCACGGATCTCGTGCCATTGCTGCATCATGGGTGTGAGTTTCTTTGATTTCTCGGAGGACATTAAGGTCCTGATACAAGTGATTCAGTGCCACAGATCAACCCTGATGCACACAGAATTCCAAACATGAGGTTGAATCTGAGTCAGGATACCTCCATCTCTTGTTTTGCCATGGCAGTTCCCTTACATTCTTTACGTTTTGAAAACTCTGCTGCGCCAGCACTGATCATCCTACATGGCTTACTCGGCTCTTCGCGAAACTGGTCGACAATCGGAAAAGCGCTACAAGATCGCTTCGATGTGCATGCGCTTGATTTGAGGAATCATGGTAGTTCGCCACATGCAGGCGCCATGCGGTGGGCAGAGATGAGTGCGGATTTGCAGGCGTATTTTGATCGGCACAAGATCGAATCGATGATCCTGATGGGGCACAGCCTCGGCGGCAAGGTGGCCATGCGCTACGCCTGTGAAAATCCCGCGGTGGTCAAAAAACTTATTATCGTCGACATTGCGGCTAAGCTCTATCCGCCACATCACGATAATGAGTTTCGCGCGATGAAGCGTATTCCGACCGCCGAGCTGACTAGTCGAAAAGAGGCTGAAGAGTTGCTCGAACCTATGGTGCCGGACTGGGCGATGCGCCAGTTTTTACTCACCAACCTCGTGCATGCCGAAGTTTCTGGAGGCTTTAAGTGGCAGGTCAATTTAGAGACGCTTCACGCCAGCTTACCGCACCTACGGCAAAACTCGCTTCTCGAGACCGACCGCTACGACCAAGCTGTGCTCCTCGTGCGTGGGGCTAACTCAGACTTTGTCGACGATAGTGACGCTGAGAAAATGCGATGCTGGTTCTCTCATTTGCGCGAACAGATCGTCCCAAGTGCAGGGCACAATGTGCATGTAGAAAACCGCAAGGGCTTCCTAGAGGTTCTCGACGCATACTTGCAGTAATTCGACGGTTAAACTTTGCAAGTGCGCACCTTATGGCTTTCATAGGTGCTACATGACGATCTGTTCCCAGTCCGAAGCTGACAAGGTGGCCGCTGCTGGCTTTGCCGAGGTGTATACGCCAGTGAAATCCTACCTCGATGAGCTCGACGCGTTCTTGCAATTGCAAGTGTCCAAACTTGAGCCAGAGATCCAAGGGCATGTGCGCTACGTATTCGGGCACAGTGGCAAACGCCTGCGTGCCATGCTCGTCGCCTACAGCGGCTGGGAAGGTCCTGCAAAAAGTCGCGCCGATGCTCTCGTACGCTTAGGCTCCGTGATCGAACTCGTGCATCTTGCTACGCTTGTGCACGACGACATTCTCGACGAGGCCGATACGCGCCACCGCCAAGAAACAGCGGCCAAAAAATTTGGCCCTGCCGCTGCAGTGCTGATCGGCGATGTGCTTTTTTCTCACGCGCTTGAACTAGCCGCTGAATTTGATACGAATGAGATTTGTCGATCTGTCGCACAGGCGACTGCGCGAGTCTGCGCCGGTGAGATCGCGCAGACCTATCAACGCGGCGAGGTAAACTATAGTCGCGATTTTTACTTTCGCGTGATCCAACTTAAAACCGCGGAACTTTTCGAAGTAGCTTGTCGCCTTGGTGCGACAGTCGCTGGTCACTCAGTCGAGTTTAGCGAAGCCGCGGGGCTCTTTGGCCGCCATCTTGGTATCGCCTACCAGATATTCGATGACCTTGTCGATCTTTACGCCGACGAGTCAATGATCGGCAAGACACTTGGCACCGACCTCGCCAAGGGTAAATTTACCCTTCCGCTGCTGCTTTTGTTGGAAAAGCTCCCTGCCGAAGAACGCGATTCTTTAATTGCTCGTTTTAAAGAAGGCGACAAAACCGTGGTTGCCGATTTTACTACGCGGCTTCAGCACTTTCCCATCTTCGACGAAGTAGTGGCCGTATTTGAGGCGGAGCTAACCAAGGCGACCAGTGCGGTTGCGCCTTTTGTCGATCTACCTCCGGTATCCGCCATGCAAAAGATCGCAGATTTAGTACGTGCTCAGCTTGGGCGAATTGGTTAATCTGACGACTGTGCTTGTTGGGCTCCCTCAGGCTGGAGTTGCACTTTTTGGGGCTATACCTTTAATCCCTCCGCCGATTTCCATTGCCAGCGAAGGCCGTTACAAATACCGTGTTAATTATACATTTATCCTCGCACGCGTCATTGACGAACCCTCAATCGGGTGTTCTCCGTTTGCTGAGTCAATTTCTTACAGTTTATGGACATTGCAATTGTCACAGGCGCCGAGACACCTCTTGGGCTCAGCCTTATCCAACGTTTGGTTCGCCAAGGCTATCGGGTTCATGGGATTGGAAATAACTTTTCCAAAGTTACCTTTGCCGACCCTCAGTTTTTCGCTCACCCTGTGGACCTGACCGACTTGCCCGGCGTCACTGAGACGCTGGACAAAATCCTCGAAAAAGAGAATTCGCTCGATCTTTTGATTCACGCGATTGATGTCACCCCTGGCGCGGCCTTCGAGAAACTGCCCGTCGGCAATCTCGAAGCCATCCTAAAGATCGGGCTGCTCGGGCCCGTTATGTTGACGCGTCTCTCCTTACCCAATCTTCTGCGTTTCCGCGGGCAGTTGATTAACGTCATCCCTGCCAATAAGAGTGGCGCTCCAGCAAGTGCGGTTAACGCTCTGCTCGAAGGCGGCTTACGCGAGATGAACCGCGCGCTTTTCGACAGCGCCCGCGACGCTGGCCTGCGCGTGACGAATCTGATCCTTCGTCAAAATCCTGAGCCCGACGCGCTTTCTGTCCAGAGCAGCGAACAGACCCACATCGACCTCGAAGATGTGGCGCGCGTAGTCGAACATTTGCTTGATCCTAGCTTTACCAACGTGCCCTCCGAGGTGGTGCTACATCCACGCAGCAGTGCCTACTCTGACCGTGTTCTACCAGAGGTGGCCGTGCCCTTAGATCCTTACGCCGAAGTCGTGCTGCCGCCGACTGCCTACTGTCCGCCCGAGCAGTCAAAAATCCCGACTCAGGAAAAGGCGACAGTTGACCGCACGATTCCGTATACTGACGACGAGATGGAGGATAAGATTGCCGCTGCCATCGAGGATTTTGAGTCCAATCCACAGATACATGAGCGTAAGGAGAAGAAGTCCTTACAACAGAACAAGCAGGAGGGCTCTGAGCCCGGTGGAAAAAATAAGCGCCGTCGAGGCCGACGCCGTGGCGGACGAAGTCGTAATCGAGACAGAAAGTCGGATCAAGCAGATGGCGCACCATCTCAGGGAAGTCAGAACGGGGACTCCAAGTCAGAGCAGAGCATCCCTAAGTCTGCAGGGATGGGCTCGAAGCCCAAGCGGAAAGCCAGTTCTAAGAAAGAGCCGACGAAAAAGGCTACTAAGAAGCTTACGAAGAAAACAGCGACCAAGCCTTCTGCGGGATCTTCTTCTAAAAAGACCGCGAAGAAGGTCGCTGCAAAAAAGGTGGCAAAAAAGTCGGCCAAGAAAACAGCTGCCAAAAAAGCTACGAAAAAGAAAGCAGCAAAGGCGAAATAATTAGAGTGGCGTGTGTGCTTTTCGCGCTTTACTGAGTCAGCACCTCATCGATCGCCATGATGGCCTTGCAAAGGCGCAGGGTCTCATCTCCGTTAAGTTCTAAATAGGGCAGCTTTAATTTTTCCAAGCTCTCTTTGAACATTGAGTGGAGCTCTTCGCGTGCACTTGGGCTGTCGCGCTGACCAGGATCATCTTCCCATCGGATGCCATCTGGGGAACAGAGTAAGTAGAGCGTATAGTTGCGCTTCAGAAAGGCCTCGTTGACCCAATCAAAAGTGGTCTCAAAGTAGTGTTTGGCGTAGATGATTGAAGATAATAAATTGGTGTCGTGGATGACAAAACGTTTCGACTTTGCCCAGCCAGCATCTTCGGCGGCGATCTGTCCGCAGAAGATTCCTTCTAGGTCTGCTTGGATTAATTCGCGGTCGAGCTGATCAACATAGCTACGCACGAACTCAGTCGTCAAGGGCTCGCCGTAGTGGCACGAGAGCGCTTGTGCAAGAGTGCTTTTACCCGTGCATTCGGCACCCGTTAAAACAATACTTTTCATGGCTTCGATTAGGCGGTCTTTTTGATAATCGTCTTCCATTCGATCCATCCTTTGACGGCTAGAAAGATGAATACGATAAATAGAATCACGCTTGGCCAGATGCGGTCGTTAAAGAAAAAGCTTAGGTAGACTATGTCAGCGAGTATCCAAAAAATCCAGTTTTCGATATACTTGCGGCTCAACATCCATTGCGCGGAGAGCGAACATGTGGTCGCGAAGGCGTCACAGTAGGGGAGACGTGCTTCTCCCGTTGATTCCAGTAAGCATCCCAGCCCCAGGGTGCCCACGCAGATAAATGCCGCTACGAACCAGCGATGTGCCGGTGCAAGATGGGAGATACGGATCTCGCCACCGCTCTTTTTTGATGACTTAGACCACCCAAACCAGCCGTAGGCAGCCACAAACACGAAAATAACATTCATGCTCCCAAAGGCGTAGTAGTTGCCGCGAAAGCTTATATAAACGTAGGCGGCATAGCATAAGATGAAGAGCGGCCAGGCCAAGATTCTCTCCTTAATACTAAGGTAGACGCCGACCATGCCTGTGATCATAGCGAACCAGTCGATGGGGCTGATTGCACTGAGCTGTGTTAATAAATGGCCCATGTGAACGCCTTAATCAGCGTCGTATACTTTGACTTTTTGCCACTGTTCCTTGTGGGCCGCGATAAAGTTCTGGTGTTTTTCGTGCGCTTGATAGGCGTCGTGTGCGAGCACGTCTTTTAAGATAACGGTCAGACAAAAGTCGTAGCTCTTGTCGCAAACGGGCCGCTCGGCTACAGAGGCAGGCCTACCGATGAAGACCGAATCGGCGTGCTCGATTTCTTTGAGGCTTTCAAGCCCTATACGGAACTTGGCTCTCTGCGCACCATCGAGGTCTTCGCGTAGCCAGAAGAATACAGTGTGAACCAGCATGGCTTGTCGTCGTTTTGAGGTGAGTTACAGGATGCCTTCGATGATTTGGCGAAGCTCAGCATGGGTGCGGGCAACGGGTAGCTCCGGGCGTTCAATAGTGAGTCGCTCGGGTGGGCAATAGAGTGCTCGGTTGTCAGCTACATCGATCATAGAGAGGTCGTTGTAAGAATCGCCCGCCGCAAAGGTATCAAATTTGAGCGCCTTGAAGGCTTCGACCGCCTTGCGCTTGTGGTCTTTCAGACGGAGGGCGTAGTCGGCGATGCGACCCGACTCATCGATTACTAGATCATGGCAGAATAGAGTGGGGTGCCCGAGCTTGGCCATGAGGGGCCCTACAAATTGGCGGAAAGTGTCGGAAAGGATCACAAGGCGCGTCTGCGAGGTGACCCATTCGACGAATTCCGCGGCACCTGGCATCGGATCAAGCGTGCCGATGACTTCCTCGATATCGGTTAGCTTGAAGCCCTCCTTGTCAAGAATGTCCAAGCGGTAGCGCATGAGCACATCGTAGTCTGGTTCATCGCGAGTGGTGCGCTTGAGCGCCTCGATTCCAGTCTTTTCCGCAAATGCGATCCAGATTTCGGGAATCAATACTCCCTCTAAGTCGAGACAAACGATATTCATTCCTTTAAACCGTCAGAAAGCTCTCTAGAGTCAATCCCTTATGACCGTAGTACACACTTGCCACTCATTGGGTCTTTGACCATGTTGGCGAACTTTCATATTCTGGATGTCCTCTGTGAATCCGCAACGCACGCAAATCTCGTTCTCCAACGCAGTCAACAGGTCTCATGATCTCCTCCATTTTAAAGAAATTCTCTGGCCGTCACTATGGTAAATACCTCAAAAAGTGTCAGCCCATTATCGAGCGTATAAACGCCATCGAACTCGAATATCAGTCGCTCTCCGATGCGCAGCTTCGCGCGAAGACGGCTGAGTTCATGAAGCGCAATCAGGAGGGCGGCGAAAGTCTCGACGATCTTTTACCCGAAGCCTTCGCTGTAGTAAAGAGCGCTGCCCGCCGAATGTGTGGCCAGTCTTACGATGTTTGCGACCACCAATTACCATGGGAGATGGTCCATTATGACGTCCAATTTATCGGCGGCATTACGCTCCACGAAAAACGTATTGCGGAAATGGCAACTGGTGAGGGTAAGACCCTTGTTTCGACTTGCCCGCTCTACTTAAATGCCTTGACGGGTCGTAATTGCCAACTCGTCACGGTGAATGACTACCTTGCCCGCCGTGACTCTGAGTGGATGGGACACCTTTTCCGCTTTCTTGGGCTGACTGTGGGCTGTATCCAAAACTCGATGGACCCGCAGACGCGCCGTGAGATGTATGCCTGCAACATCACCTACGGCACCGCCTCTGAGTTTGGCTTCGACTACCTGCGCGATAACGGGATGACCAGTCGCAAGGAAGACCAGGTTCAGCGCGACCATTACTTCTGTATCATTGACGAGGTCGACTCCATCCTCGTCGACGAAGCGCGCACGCCGCTCATTATTTCGGGTCCGATGCAGGATGACAATCCGCTGCCCTTTAACGAAGTAAAACCCACCATCCAGAATCTATTTTCTAAGCAGCAAGCTTTCTGTAACAAGCTCGTCGCGGAGGCTAAAAAAGTTTTGGAAGACGAGAGTTCTAGCGAAGAGGACAAACATGCCGCCGTGACGAGCCTCTACCAAGTAAAACTCGGCATGCCGAAGAATAAGCAGTTCCACCGCCTGAACGAGGTACCTGCCTTTCGCCGTGAGGTCGATAAGTTCGACCTCGAGATGAATAGCGACTTTAACAAAGAGCAGCGCTATGCGCTTAAAGAAGAGCTCTACTATGTGATCGACGAAAAGCAGCAGCAGGCCGATCTCACTGAGAGGGGTCGCACCCTTATGAGCCCGGATGATCCAGACGCCTTCATGCTGCCCGATCTGCCTACCCAGTTTATCGAAATCGATAAGCAGGAAAATCTCTCCGCCGAGGCGAAACAAAATGCCAAGCTAGAGGCCGAAACTTTTTTCCAGGCCACGAGCGAACGCATTCACTGTATAAGTCAGTTGCTCCGCGCCTACAGCCTCTACGAGCGTGATAAGGAATACGTTGTGCAAGCTGGTAAGGTCAACATCGTCGACCCAAATACTGGCCGCGTCATGCCCGGGCGACGCTGGTCAGACGGGCTCCACCAAGCGGTTGAAGCCAAGGAGAATTGCACCATCGAAAAAGAGACCAAGACTTACGCTACGGTTACGATTCAGAACTATTTCCGGATGTATGATAAGCTAGCCGGTATGACGGGCACGGCAGAGACGGAAGCCTCCGAGTTCAACGAAATTTACGGTCTCAGCGTCATGGTGATCCCAACGAATAAACCTAATGTACGTGTTGATCTGAATGACGTTGTGTTCAAGACACGTCGGGAAAAATTCAACGCCGTGATTGAGACGATTCAAGAGGCCAATAAAGAAGGTCAGCCCGTCCTCGTGGGCACTGCCTCAGTCGAAGCATCTGAGCTACTCTCTCGCATGCTCAAACGTAACAAAATCGTGCACAGTGTTTTGAACGCCAAGTTCCACGCGCAAGAGGCCGAGATCGTGGCCAAAGCTGGTCAGAAAGGTTCGGTCACCATCGCTACCAACATGGCTGGACGCGGCACTGATATTAAGCTAGGTCAAGGCGTCGCGGAGCTCGGTGGGCTCTTTGTGATTGGTACTGAGCGTCACGAGTCCAGACGAATCGACCGTCAGCTTCGTGGCCGTTGCGCCCGTCAGGGTGACCCTGGCCTCTCTAAGTGTTTCGTCTCGCTTGAGGACGACCTCATGCGTCTCTTCGCTGATGGAGGTGCTTTGTCCCGTGTCCTCGAAAAATCTATGAAGGAGGGCGAAGAGCTCGAGAGCTCAATGCTCAATTGGACGATCGAAAATGCGCAGAAGAAGGTCGAGCAGCAGAATTTCTCCATGCGTAAACGACTCCTCCAGTTCGACGATGTGCTCAATACGCAGCGCGAAGTTATCTACGGACTACGTAATGATGCAATTCATTCGGAAACGCCCCGTGAAATCGTCTTCGAGATGATTGAGGAAGAGCTCGAGGAGCGCCTCAACGAACTAGATGAGGCCAAGGCCAGCGACACCGAAGGAATGGATCGCTTTCTTGGCTGGCTCAATGCTTACTTTCCGATTTCGCTCAAGCCCGAGGAGATTGAAGCCCTCGACGCGCTAGCGCAGCACGAATTTATTCTCGCTAAGATCAACGAAGCTTATGATCAACGCGAAGAGTTTGAAGAACAAGAAGCCCTTATCGGCCTCGAACGCTATCTCATCATTCGCTCGCTTGATCGCCGCTGGCAGGATCACCTGACCGAAATGGAAGAGCTGCGCAGAAGCGTGAATCTTCGCAGCTATGGGCAGAAGGATCCGCTTAACGAATACAAGAGCGAAGCTTATGTCTTCTTCCAAGAGTTGATGGCAAATGTGCGCACAGAGATTTGTAATTCAGTATTCCGTAGCGCGACGAGCCAAGAAGCCTTTAGCAACATGCTCGCTCGTATGTCTAAGGTCGCTCAAGTGGCAGGGCCAGGCACTGGCATGGGGCAAGGTGCTAGCGCACTGACTGCTGCCGCTGGCCAGCCTCAAGCTGGCGCAGCCCCTGGAAAACCAGTCGAACTTCCAAAGGTAGAACCGATTCGTCGTGAACTGCCCAAGGTCGGTCGCAATGATATTGTGACTATTCGTAAGGGACCTGAAGAGAAGACTCTCAAGTTTAAAAAAGCCGAAGCCATGATCCAAAACGATGGTTGGGATCTAGTGCAAAAGTAGTTTAGATTAAGAGCAATCCTGTCAGCGCTTAATGCCTTCTTTGGAGCGCTTTGCCTAAAGGTGCTCGCATTAACTTTTGCTCCTGTAGCTGCCAGGTTGCTTGCTCTTGGCTCGTCGCTTTAAATAGAGCGGCAAGATCTTCTTCTCAATAAAGCCAAAGGCGGCGTGTAGTCCATCTGTTTCATAGACGACGCCGATTTCGGCTTCCATTGAAGTGGGCTCACCGAGGGAGGCGAGGAATTGGTTTGAGGTTATCTGGATGAAGACTTCGGCGCGTTCTTTGTTAGAGATGTCTTTTTGCTTTAGGATCCACTCTCGCGCGAAAAGGGCTAAGACAGCATCGCCGATCCAAGCTTTTGTCCGTTTGTCCTCTTCGGTCATTTAAAATGGCTATTGGCGCGCGGGCCGCCCTCGTAGCTAAGTGATAGATACCGACCGACTCGAAATGGCTTCACGATTTTGCGAAGTAACAAACGGAGCGGTTAAATTTTTTCGACAATCCCGTCAGCTAGGCCGTATTTGATAGCTTCGTCCGCAGTCATGTAAAAGTCGCGGTCGGTGTCCTTTTGGATCTTTTCGAGCGGCTGGCTGGAGGAATCGGCGAGGATGGCGTTGAGCTCGTCGCGGAGGCGCTCCATCTCTTGGGCTTGAATGTGTATGTCGACGGCGACGGCGACCATCTGGCCAGAAATGAGTGGCTGGTGGATGAGCACCCGAGAGTGCGGATAGAGGAAGCGCTTTCCTTTATCTGCACCGCATAGGAGAATCGAGCCCATGCTGGCAGCCATGCCAGTGACGACGACTTTGATCGGTGAGCTAATCAGCTTCATTGTATCATACACGGCCATCCCAGCAGTGATTGAGCCGCCAGGGGTGTTGATGTAGAAAGTGATCTCTTGGCCAGGCGCATCCATTTCTAAATACAGTAGCTTCTCCGTGACATCGCGTGCGGATTTGTCTGACACCTCGCCCCAAAGAAAGACTTTACGCTCTTTGAGGAAGGCCTCTTGGATTTTGATGGATTTTTCTTCTTTATCTTTCGACTTATCTTTATCGGCCATAGGAAATTTGTGTTTAAATAAACTTAAAGCAATAGGAGAGCACAGCTAGCGCAGGTTTCAAGCCGGGATTGAAATGAATTAGCCTTCGATCTTAGTGACGCGGCGTTCGTGTCGGCCGCCTTCGAAGTCTGCGTCAAGCCAGATACCGACGATCTTTAGGGCTAAGACTTCGGGGACGGGACGGGCGCCCATAGAGATGCAGTTGGCCTTGTTATGAGTCTTGGTCGCATTCGCTGACCACTCATCCCAGCAGAGACCGCAGCGAACGCCTTTAACCTTGTTGGCTACCATAGCTTCGCCGTTGCCAGAGCCACCGAGCACGATCCCGCAGTCGGCTTGGCCGGAAGCGATTGCTTCGGCGGCGGGACGAATGAAGTCCGGGTAGTCGCAGGGTTCGTCGGAGTCACAACCAAAGTCGATGACGGTGTGTCCGCGCTGTTTCAAGAAAGCGATGATCGGTGCTTTAAGTGGAAAGCCCGCGTGGTCGGTGCCGATAGAAATGGTTAGGGGTTTAGCTGACATTGTGTGATAGATAAAGCGGGAGATTTTGCCCAGAGCAATACGGAATCTTTTAATTTGCATTAGCAGAGGATTGATCCCTCGGCCGTCTCTCGTAAACGCGTATGCCCGCGGATGAGTTCGAACAGTATGATTGATACTATAATTAGAATCATCCCAATGATAGCAACCATAGCTGGGCTAGAGCTACTGAGAATGGCATAGCCAATAAAGGGGGCGAGCGAACCGCGCAGGCCGGTCAGTGCCATATGGATACTCATGTAGGAGGAGGCTTTTTCTTCAGGCGCAATTTTAGTCACCCAGAGACTCCAAAAGATTTTACCACCCCCGAACGCAAGGCCTTGGAGAGCCATTGCAAGACCGAGAACATAGATATTAGTCGTAAAAAAGAAGAATCCGATGCTAGCGAGAAAGAACAGGTTGAGCAGGTTGCGCGTGCTCACAAAGTGGAGGCGGTCGAAAAAGCGCCCCCACATGCGGGTGCTGAGCATACGAGCGGCGGAGGGCACCACTAGCATGAGCACGGCTATCGTTGTATTGCTGGCATTGACACCAAACTTTGGATTAGCTAGATACTCTATGCGAACGGGGAGAGCGATAAGGTTGCCCATGCCGAGGAGCATCCAGCAGCCAAGGATGAAGCCGAAGAAGCGATCTTTCCAAATCAGGCTGAAGCTTTGCCAAGGGTTCCCTACATTATCGCGAGAGAGGTAGCTGCTAGGAATTCTGGCGCAGGCCACTGCCGAGATGCCGCAGGCGACGACCATGACGGCGAAGATCCAGCGATAGGCTTCGATCTTTAGGTCAAGTAAGCGCCCCCCTATCACGGCGAAACCAATTGAAAAGAGCGCGGTCAAAATGAATGGCCAGGTCATACGACTACCCCTCTCCGCGCGGGTGTAGTTCTCCGTGTAGATTTGCAGCATTAGGGGGCCTTGCTGTACGGCAGCGACCTGACTCAAGACGGCGAAAAGCGTGAAAAAGAGGAGCGATTGAACGATGCTTGCGCCTAACAGCAACAAGGTTGCCGTAGCCAAGATGAAGGTGCAACTTAAGCTCGGGCGGGCGCGGAAGTTGGCGGCGAGATAGAGCGTGATCGGCGTGAGGAGGAAACCAATGGGGGCGGCACCCGCGATGAAGGCCTTGTGCGTTTCGCTTGCTTCGAAGTAGCGGATGGCGATGACAAGCGCGAAGGTCGCCCAACCTGCTTCTAGGATACCCGCAAGCGGCGCACGCAGCAGGTCGTTGCGATAGGTCGCAGTCGCTTTTTTTGCGGTGGTCATGCCATGAAATAAGACTGCATTTGTCCTAGGCCCAAGTCTGTATGCTTGAAAACGGTGCAGTTCTCAAAGCAACCGATTTTGATTCCAGATGTTTTAAGCTTGAGAGTGCGCGTATGGTCGGATTCGCCGGCGATATCTGAATCTTTTGCAAGACTACTTGCTCCACTCCAGCATACGCTTGATCGGTGCATAGGCTTGAAGGCGGATGTCTTCGGGCATCTCGATTTGGGGCGACATGTCGCGAAGGCAGTCGCGCAACTTTTCGATAGTATTCATTTTCATATAACGGCAATCGTTGCACGCACAAGTGTCCGTGGGGCCAGCGATGAAAGTCTTATCTGGGATCTCGCGCTGGAGGCGATGGATCATCCCAGTCTCTGTCACGACGATGATTTTATCGGCTTCACAATCTTGGCAGAAACCGATCATCTTTTCGGTGCTGCAGACCTCATCCGCATTATCGCGAACAGTTTCAGTGCACTCTGGATGAGCGACGACGAGGGCGTCGGGGAACTTTAACTTTAGACGTTCGATGGCTTGCTGAGTAAAGAGCACATGGGCATAACATGAGCCTGGCCAGAGCTGCATGGCGCGGCCAGTCTGCTTACTCACCCATTGGCCGAGGTTTTGATCGGGCACGAAGAGGATGTCGCGATCAGCAGGCACTTTGCCGACAATTTTCATGGCGTTTCCGCTTGTGCAAATCACATCTGAGAGTGCTTTAACTGCGGCCGAGCAATTGATGTAGGCGACGACGTAAACATTGGGATGGGCCTCCTTGTAGGCGGCTAACTTTTCGGCAGGGCAGGAGTCTGAAAGCGAACAGCCTGCGGCCATCTCGGGAAGGAGTACTGGCTTGTTTGGATTGACGATTTTAGCGGTTTCCGCCATGAAGTGGACGCCGCAGAAAACGATGCAATCGGTGTCGGCTTGCTCTGCCTTGTAGGCGAGTCCGAGTGAGTCGCCCACATAGTCGGCCACTCGCTGGATCGCATCAATCTGGTAGTTGTGCGCGAGGATCAGTGCCTTACGTTCTTTCTTAAGAGTAAGCACTTCTTCTTGGATCGCAGTGAGTGGTGCTTCATCGCCCTGCTTTGGGGCGAAGACCATTGGTTCGTAGTTGAGAGTCGCGGTAGCCATGGCTTTAAGATTAGATAATCGAAAGTCGAGCGCATCTGCGACGAAGTCAAGCAGGCGAATTCGATACAAGGTTTGCATCTGGTTTGATCTTACTTACAAAACACATAACAAAAATGAAAGATATTGAGCCATCTGAAAAATATACTTACCGCCCACTACATGGCGAAAAATCTATCAATATCGTCGAATTGTCTAATGATCTATTTGGTTAATTGTACTATCCTTTTCAGATCAAGATGAGGGGGACAAAATCGTTTGCTGTATGGTTTGCGACTGCCGCGTGCTGTGTCTTTATGGCGGGGCATGTTTCGGCCCGTGAGGTGGTGGACGGTAATTTTGGTTGGAAATTCCACCGAGCCGACGGAGATCCAGCGGTTTTCTCCGCCACTTCGTTTGATGATCGTGAATGGCGCGTATTGGATCTGCCTCATGACTACCAGATCGAGCAGCCATGGGCTGAGCCAACGGATGAGCAAAAGCGGAGGGAAAAAAGACAGCAGCCGTTCGTTGCCCGCGGTTTTAAGGAACTGGGTATCGGGTGGTATCGCAAAGACCTGAAGATCGACCCTGACTGGAGAGGGAAGCATGTGCTACTGGATGTCGGCGGCATCATGTATGTTGGCGATGTCTGGCTGAACGGGAAGAAGGTCGGCAGCAATGAATACGGCTATCTGGGTGGCGAGTATGACCTGACGGAACACCTAGACTGGGGTGGCAGGAACGTTGTTGCCATCCGCGCCGACAACACCCTGCATTCACGCTGGTATACGGGCGGCGGATTGTATCGTAAAGTAGACCTTGTTGTGAAAGAGCCTGTGTCCGTTGCGCGTCATGGGGTATTTGTCTCAACGCCGGAAATTACCGGCAGGCAAGCGGTGGTTAGGGTACAGGTTGAGTTGGATAATCTGTCGGGGAAAAACCAGCAGGTAACGCTTGCTATACGCCTTCTGTCCCCTGCCGGAAAGCCGGTGGCCAAGGGTAACGCAGGTATGCAGCTGAAGGGCATATGCGCTACTTCAACCATGATGCTTAATGTCAGTGAGCCACAGCTTTGGTCAACGGAAACGCCAGACCTTTACACCGCCGAAGTAACTGTAAAACACGCTGGCAATGTATTGGATAGAATATCTGAGCGCTTTGGAATCCGCACAATAGAGTGGAAGCCCGAACAGGGAATGCTACTCAATGGCAAAAGGGTCAAGTTCCATGGGGTGAATGTGCACCATTCCTTTGGTGCCCTGGGGGCAGCCAACTATGAAGCGGCCATTGAAAAACGGTTTGAGGTCCTGAAAGAGATGGGTGTTAACGGGATCCGCCTAGCACATAACCCGTATGCCGAATCCTTCTATGAGCTAGCAGACCAACATGGGATCTTGCTTGTGGATGAGCTGTTTGATAAATGGGAGGGGCAGGGTAGCAACTATCGCGTCGATTTCTTCGATACGATTATCCCGTGGGCCAGTGAGGAGTGGATTAAGCAGTCCCGCAACCATCCCTCAGTTATACTATACAGCCTGGGTAATGAGATCTGGACCCACCAGATTAAAAACAGGGGTAAACTCAAGGGGTGGGGCGTGCCCATCTATAATCTGCTGAAAGAAGAATGTCTTAAATACGATGATACGCGCAAATTCACGGTAGGCCTCTATCCTGCCCGCGAAAGCGGGATGGGCAAGCAGGATGAGGGTTATGAAAAAAGCAAGCCGGCGGAAATGGCCTTTGTTTCGGATATCATGAGTCAGAACTATTTGTATCAATGGTTTTTCTCCGACCGGGAAACGTATCCAGATTGGCTCTTTTTCCAGAGCGAAGCAACCACTGTTGGGATGGGTAGAAACTATTTTGGAATGCCGGAGGAAGCCATCGGGTTGGCCTACTGGGGGGCCATCATGTATGTCGGGGAGAGTTTCGGCTGGCCGCAAAAAGGCTGGATGAATTCGGTGATCGACCTTTCATTGGAAAAGCGCCCGCAGTTCCACTATATCCGTAGTTATTATAGCGATGAACCCATGGTGCACATAGGTATCTACGAGGAAGAGGTAAAACTGGTGCTTTGGAACGATGTTGAATTGGGCATGGCTCAGATGAACGAAAATTGGAACCGTCCTTTGAACAGTCGCGTTAAAATGGATGTCTGGACTAATGCCGAGGAAGTGGAACTGTTTCTGAATGGACGTTCTTTAGGGACAAAAGCGAACCTGCTGGATGATCCTGGCCAACGAAATAAAACAACGTGGCAGGTGGATTATGAGCCGGGTGTGTTGAAGGCCGTTGCAAGAACCAAGGGTAAGTTTGTTGCTGAACATGTGGTTGAGACGGTCGGAGAAGCCGTGGCATTGAAACTTGAAGCTGATAATCAGGATTGGACGAGCGATGGTTTTGATCTGCAACACATCCGTATCAGTGCCGTAGATAACCATGCACGCACCGTCTTTGACGCAAAAGAGTTGGTTAAGTTCAGCGTAGAGGGTCCGGCAAGATTGATCGGCGTAGATAACGGTGATATGATGACGGATGAACTTCACGTCGCCAAAGAGCGCAGTCTTCACCGGGGAACGGCTCTGGCCATTCTCAGGGCTGGTCGTGAACCGGGCAGGGTAACTTTTACCGCGGATGCGGAAGGCTTTGAGCCGATAGCACTTACTTTTGAGGTAAAATAATGATTCAAAAAAGCGTATTAATATGCAGCGCATTATTGATTGTTGGGATAGCTATTGCCCGAAGCGAGAAACCCAACATAGTATTAATCATGTGCGATGACATGGGGTATTCCGATCTGGGCTGTTATGGCGGTGAGATCGATACCCCCAACATTGACGCCTTGGCCGGAGGCGGGATCAGGTTCAGCCATTTCAAAAATACGGGACGCTGCTGCCCAAGCCGGGCGTCGCTTTTGACTGGCCGCCATCAGCATGCCGTGGGCTTGGGGTGGATGACAGCGGTTGACGAACACCGGCCCGGGTATCGTGGGCAGATTGCCAAGGAGATCCCAGCCCTTGCAGAAATAATGAAAGAGAACGGTTATACAACTTATATGGCCGGGAAATGGCATCTTACCGTTGATGGAGCATGGAAGCCAAAGGATAGTACTCCCAATGGTAGTTATCCGACTCAGAGGGGGTTTGACGAATATTATGGAAGCCTTTCCGGAGCCGGCAATTTTTATAGCCCTAAAGCCGTATATAGGAACGAAGAAAAGGTGACTAAATTTTCAAAGGGCTACTACTATACCGATGCAATTAACGAGCATAGCGTCGAATTTATTCTGAATCATGAGGGGACGAGCCCGTTCTTCCTGTATGTGGCACATTACGCGCCACACCGCCCTTTACAGGCTCCTGAAAAGAGGGTTGAAGCGTGTAGGGAACGATACCGGGTTGGTTACGATGTGCTGCGACAAGAGCGCTATAAACGTTTGAAAGAGATGGGACTGGTAGGGTCAGAAACCGAACTCCCTATTCATCAAAACGAGTATAAAAAGCAGGCACGACCTTCCTGGAATTCGCTTGATTCGGAAATGAAGGAAAAATGGATCGAAGAGATGGCGACCTATGCCGCAATGATTGAGATCATGGATGACGGCCTCGGGGACGTTGTGGAAGCAGTAAAGAAGAAAGGCGAGTTTGATAATACACTTTTTGTATTTTTGAGCGATAATGGTGCTACCAGCGAAGGCGGCCTGATTTCACAACTTGCGGCCGACCTGAGCAATACACCGTATCGTTCGTATAAAGCAAAAACGTTTATGGGCGGCATCAGCTCTCCCCTAATTATCCAATATCCGAAAATTACTGGGCATGCAGCTGGAGGCGTTAGGGCGGACTACACGCACATTGTCGATATTTTACCCACGTGTCTGGATTTGGCCGGAATAAAATATCCCTCAACATTTAATGGGCTTGGGATTGCTCCCTCGGATGGCATAAGCGTGGTTCCGGCCTTGAGAAATGTGGCACTGCCCAAACGCGATTTTTTCTTTGAACACCAAACCTCGTGCGCCGTTATTTCAGGAGCTTGGAAATTGGTGCGGCTGAGCAGTGGCTGGTCTTGGGAATTGATCAACCTGAATGTAGATCCATTTGAGCTAAACGATGTCTCAAAGGCGCATCCCGAAAAAGTCGCGGAGTTAGAGGATAAGTGGAATGCATGGGGAAAAAAGAACCAGGTCCTTCCTTTGAATCCCAAAGGCCTTTCTTGGAATAAGCGCGTTGAAAAATATACCGAGCTTTATCCCGTTCAGGACGGTCGGGATTAGATCAATGGAAATACGCGAATCAATAGATATAAGGTAGTGGTATGAATTGGAGAAAAACAGGCGGTCTGCTATTGGGAATGCTGGTAGGCATGAACGTGGTGGGCGCCGCAAATGAAAAGCCGAATGTGGTGTTCTTTTTGGTTGATGATTTCGGCTGGGGCGCATTGTCGAGCATGGGGAGTGACTTTCACGAAACTCCAAATATTGATAAACTCGCCAAAAGCGGGATGGCATTTAGTAATGGATATGCCGCCTGCACCGTGTGCTCGCCAAGCCGTGCCGCCATCCTCACCGGATGCTATCCTGGACGGATAAGGCTTACAGATTGGATCGCGGGTCATAAACGACCCTATGCGAAACTGAAGGTTCCCGATTGGAACATGAAAATAGACCATGAGCGCATCCTCTTGCCAGAGGCACTCAAAGAAGCGGGGTATGCAACAAGCTTCATCGGTAAATGGCATCTTATGCCCATGAGACAGAAAGAATTGATGAAGGATCATTTTCCTGAGGCGCATGGCTTTGACCAGAATATCGGGGGTCGTGAATGGGGGCAGCCAAAGGGGCGGGGACTGTTTTTTCATCCCTTTGATATGCCAAACGTCACCAGTAACGAGGGCGATTACCTGACGGATCGTTTAACCGATTATGCAATCGAATTTATCGATCAACAGCAGACCAATCCGTTCTTCCTCTATTTCTCATACTACACCGTTCATTGGCCCATTATGGGCAAGCCGGAGCTGGTGGCGAAGTATGAGGCAAAGTTGAAATCCGGAAAATATAATCAGAACAACCCGGAATATGCGGCCATGGTTCAGAGCCTAGATGAAAGTGTGGGGCGCGTTCTCGATAAGTTGGAAGAGAGTGGGCTGGCTGATAAAACGATTGTTATATTCACGGGTGATAATGGAGCGACGGGCAGTAAATATTGCGGGGGGCTAAGGGGTTCGAAAGCGTATTCCCACGAAGGGGGCGTTCGTGAACCATTTTTCATAAAGGGGCCGGGAATTCAACCGGGAACATCCGATGTGCCTGTCATCGGCACAGACTTTTACCCAACAATACTGGATTTGATTGCTGCTCCACTTAAGCCCGAGCAACATAAAGATGGTGTCAGTTTGAAGCCACTGCTCCTACAGACGGGCGATATTGAAGAACGCGCACTATTTTGGCACTATCCACATTACCATAAAACGAAGCCATACGGGGCAATTCGGAGTGGAGATTATAAGCTGATCGAATTTTTTGAAGACGGGAAACTTGAACTCTATAACCTTAAAGATGATCTGGCCGAAGAATCGAACTTGGCCGATAGGATGCCGGAGAAAGCGGCGGAGTTGTTGAAAGAATTAGAGCAATGGCGCATTCGTGTTGATGCGCAGTTACCGACGCCCAACCCGGAATATGACCCCGAACGTGGTAGCCATGGCGTTTAGATTAAATGATTTTAAGTCGAGCGCATCTGCGACGAAGTCAAGCAGGCGAATTGGAGACAAGGTTTGCATCTGGCGCTATCTTACCTACTATTACTCATAACAAATATGAAAAACTTTGAGCCATCTGATAAAGTAATTAAAGCGCTTCGGCAGGTAGTGGCCAATTCGTACGCGGTGCTTGGGCAGACGCAAATCTGTCATTGGAATGTGCGCGGGTCGTCCTTTTTCTCTCTCCACAGCGCTTTCGAGGTGCAATATACAGAGCTCTTCCCCGCCATCGACGAAATCGCGGAGCGTATTCGTGCACTCGGAGCCTTTGCCCCTGGGGGCCTCGGTAATCTCGCTAAGATGGCGGGGATGAAAGAAATTCGTGAAGACGCCAGTGCTCAAGATATGGTCAAGCACCTCTCTGCCGCCAACAATGCCCTTGTTGCCGACCTAGTTGCCGCGCGAGACGCTGCGGGTGCTGCTGGCGACGATCAGACAGAAGATCTCATGATTGCTCGAATCCAAGTTCACGAAAAGACAATCTGGATGCTAGATAGTTTCCTCGACTCTTAGCCTATGGAAACAGTCGCTGAGTTTCGCAAACCACTAGTTGCCGTCGCAGGCGCTAGTGGGTTTGTCGGGTCTCATTTGCGCGATTATCTTAAAGGCGATTATCGCTTTCGTGCGCTCACACGCAGTACTTCCGTAGCCGAACAAAGCCCCGATGCGATCAGTACGGAGTGGCGTGAGTGCGATCTTTATTCACTCCCAAAAGTGACCAAAGCATTGCTTGGCTGTGATTACGGTATATATCTTGTGCACTCAATGGCACCTTCCAGCAGGCTAGTCCAAGGTAGCTTTGAAGATACCGACCTATTGCTTGCGGACAATTTTATTCGGGCTGCCGAAGCTGCAGGGCTTAAGCATGTCGTTTACTTGAGTGGGCTCATCCCAGACACGGATGAGCCTCTGTCGCCTCATCTTCGCAGCCGACTTGAAGTGGAAAACGTACTGCGCTCTCGCTCGATCAAAGTGACTGTATTGCGCGCGGGTTTGATTTTTGGTCCGGGGGGGTCCTCGTTCTCGTTACTGATCAACTTGGTTCGCCGACTCCCTGTCATGCTACTGCCGGCCTGGGGGCGCTCAAAGACTCAATCAATAGACATTGAGAATGTCTGCCAAGCTTTCATGCTTTGCTTGCAAGAAGCTGAACTTGCGGGTGAGACTTACGACCTGGGCGGACACGGCGCCATGACCTACCGCGAGATGATCAGTCAAACCGCCGACCTACTTGGCAAGCGAGCTCTTTTCTTTAATTTTCCTTACAATTGCTTTGGACTTTCAAAGCACTGGGTTTCCATATTCGGTGGCGTTCCGCCTGCACTGGTGGGGCCATTACAAGAAAGTCTGCAACACGATCTAGTTGCGCAGCCTAGCGACCTGAGCGCACGGCTGAAACATAAATTGGTTAGTTTTGAGGCCTCTTTTCGCAAAAGCGTAGATGGCGAAGGAATCCCAAAGCCAAATCCGCGCAGTGCGACGCAAGCGTCGGACCGTAAGTTTCTTAAACAAGCGCGCCGGGTGCGTTCAGTACAGCGCATGCCCTTGCCTGCCAATTGGAGCGCACAAAAAATAGCAACGGAATATGGCGAATACCTCAGTCGCCGTTTCCGTGGACTGATCGACGCGACTAAGGATTCCGACGGCGTTGTGCGTTTCGCCACCCTTGGTGGGATCGTCCTTCTAGAGCTCACGCCTTCACCCTATTCGCAAGGGAGTGAGCGGCGTTGTGTCTTTTACATATCAGGGGGTAAGCTCTCTCGCGATGTCGATCCGCCCGGGCGATTAGAGTTCCGCTTGTTTCCCGAGCAGGCTTGCGTGATCGCCTCCATCCACGGTTTTGCACCGACGCTCCCTTGGTGGGTCTATGCGAATACGCAGGCGCGCATCCATCTGGGGGTGATGCGTGCTTTTGGCAGACATCTAGAGCGTAAGATGGGATAAAGTAAGCTCTAATTTATGGCACTCCGTGCTGAGACTTCGAGTATCTTACTTCTTTAGCACGATGAGATCTGCGCGGCGATTTTGCGAAGACTGCGCTTTGGATAAACCACTAGTTGCTTCAAGGCTTCCTTTGGAGAGTTTTTCTATGCGTTCTGGGTTAATGCCGAGTGTGTCAATGTAGTTCCCAATGCTGTTTGCGCGGCGATCACCCAATACAAGGTTATATTCGCTGGTGCCGTACCAGTCGCAGTGGCCTTCAACTAGAAGGTGATGTTCTGAGTTCTGTTCCAGATACTCGGCTGCTTGCTGAATTTTTGATCGCTCTGATGCGCCGACAGAGGAGGAGTCAAAGCCAAAGTAAATCGAAGGCAGCATGCCCTCAACCATAGTGAAGTCGCCATACTTATCGTTGCTGATACCATCGCCTTCATTGCGCTCTTGGAGGCTCCCATCGAAAGTGTCACCGTCTGGGATGAAATCCATATCGCCAAGGCTATTACTTCCATCGCTGTATTGGGAGGGCGCTTGTGTGCGGGAGCAAGCGCTAAGGACAAAAATTGATAAAATCAAAGTAAGGGATGTATGGGCGTTCTTGTTCATAATTACAGAATGTGGTGGTTTGATTTGTAACTCGCAAACATTTTCCTATCCCTATGAACAGATTTTCATGCCCATTTGCACCTTTCTATGACCATGCCCCACATATTTCTGGTTGATAACGGTTCGCTCCGCCCGCAAGCCACCTTCGGCTTGCGTTGCTTAGCTGAAGCTTTAACTAGGCGCACGGCGTTGCGAGTTGAGGCAGTCAGTCTACTGCATTCGCATAAGATCGCGGCAGATAAACTAAACGGCGTTCCTGCGACTATCGTAAAACGTCGCCTTCGAGAATGCCTAGCAGCGGGGCATCGCGAGTTTATCTGTCTGCCGCTATTCCTCGGGCCTAGCCTAGCCATTACCGATTACCTGCCACAAGTCGTCGATGAACTGTCTGGCGAATATCCCGACCTGAAGGTTCGAATTGCGTCCGTTCTTGCCGGTGAGGACTTCGACATACCGGATCCTCGTATTGCGCAGATGCTCGCGGATCAAATTCGTGCTTTGCATCCTTCACCAACTACGAAGGTGGCACTTGTTGATCACGGAACGCCAATCATTGAAGTCAACCGTGTGCGAAACGCGGTGGCGCGGCAACTGGCAAGTGAACTAGACGCGTCCGCAGTATTACCTTGTTCGATGGAACGGCGAGAGGGTAGCGCCTATGCGTTTAATGATCCGCTGTTAGAAAAGCTTGGGTCAGTCGATGATTTCGCTGGCGGGGGTCTAATCCTCGCTATGTTTTTTCTACTCCCCGGTCGCCACGCGGGGGAAGGCGGAGATGTAGCCGAAATCTGCAAAGGCTTGATCGCAGAGGGCACTTTTGAGCAGATTCAAAATACGCCTCTGCTGGGGGAGCACCCTATGTTACTTGAGATCTTGGAAGATCGGTTACAAGAGACAATGTCGCGTAAGATCTAAGAATTTGGAGTGCCTGCGAGGACTTGCTCTTAGGAACCGATCGAGATCAAGCCATTGTTAATCGCATAGCGTGTCAGGCTAGCCACGTTGTGCAGGTCGAGCTTACGCATCAGGTTTGTGCGATGGTTCTCGGCGGTTTTGACGCTGATTTCGAGCCTTGTAGCGATATCCCGCGTACTATGACTTTCGGCGATCAACTGGAGAATTTCTCGTTCTCGCTTAGTCAAAATATTGACGCCTGAGTCGTTCGACTTAGGGTTGGCCATGGCCTCACGTAATAGCAGTGCGACCTCGGGCCCGAAGTAACTGCCGCCGCTAGCCACGATCTCGATTCCCTTCCGAAGCTCGGAGAGCGGTGCAGATTTTTCTACAAACCCGTGAGCACCTGATTGCAGAAGTTCGCGCACAAGGCCAGGACTCTGGTAGCCAGAGAAGATTAAAATCTGCGTATTTGGTAGCTTTTCGCGGAAGACCCGTAAGATCTCGGTGCCATTGAGATTGGGCAGCATGACATCTAGGATTACAAAATCTGGCCTTTGTACGAGACAGGCTGCGCATCCCGTTCGCCCATCTCCGCTCTCGATGATAACATCAAAGTTATCTCTATCAATCACTGCCTGGCTCACCATCTCTCGGATAGCGGTTTGATCTTCAATTATGGCAACAGTCTTCATCGTAGTCAGCAAATACTCAACTAAGCATGGCGAGCTAGGCGCCGCATATAAAGCTTTTAGTTTTAAGAATATGAGGCTTCTTTGAGATTTTCGAGAGTTGCCTCACTTATTTCGCAGCTGGCAGCTTCCAGCGCCATTAATACGGCACCTGCTGTAGGGTTTAAAATCGGCTGAGTTATAATTGCACTTGGGATGCGAGTATTCAGCGCCGCTTCCAACGAGTCAGAAAAATAATTGTGCTGGAGAAGGCCACCTGCCAACAAGACGGCAGGCGACTTGATGTCTAATTGGCGACACGTAATAAATACGCAGCTGGAGAGAGCGCCCACACCTTCAGCCACGATCGCAAGCGAAACCTCGTCGCCGGCGCTTGCCAAATCGAGGATAATCGGAGCGAGTTGAGCGCGCTCGCTTCGCGATAGGCCTGAATCGTGGATGCGCGTCTTGAAGGCATCCATGTGCTCAATCTTTAGAAAATCCATCACCGCTTGTTTGAGGGGACTCTCGGGGAGTCGGCCATCAGTCTGGCGGACACATACTTGTAGCGCGCGCAAACCGATCCAGCTCCCGCTACCCACATCGTCTACTAGATCACCCCAGTCACCACATTTTGTGCTGCGGCCATCGCAGGTCCGCCCGTAGCAGGCTGAGCCCGTCCCCGCGACCAGAACAATACCTGTTTTGCTTCCCAGGCCACCGACTAGGGCGATTTCCAGGTCATGCCCGATCGTGCGGGTGGTTTCTTCGCAGAGAAGTTCTTTGGTAATCGCTTGGACCTTAGCCCTTGTCCCGGCCTCTCCCGCTCCGGCGAGACCGAAGTGTGCGGCAAGGATTTTTGAAGAATCGATCGATCGAGTGGCTTGCTCGATCGCCTCCTGCAGATGTGCCTTTAATTCTCCGGTTGCAGAGGTTCTTGGGTTTGTTCCCCCGCTGAGGCCTTGGCCGATAATTTGTCCAAGTGTATCGCAGAGGAGTGCTCGGGTACGGCTGCCTCCGCCGTCAATGCCTAGAGCGTACACGCTAGGACCACTCGGGTGGATTTTGAAGTTCGGGACGAAGCACGCCGATACATGGCAGTTGGCGGTAGCGCTCGGCGAAGTCGAGGCCGTATCCGACTACGAATTCGTCAGGGATACGGAAGCCCACGAAGTCAGCCTCGAAGTCGACATTGCGGGTGGTCTTTTTATCGAGTAGCACACAGGTCTTCAGTGAGGCGGGCTGCATAGCTTTGAAGATTTCAGTAACGTGCGAAAGAGTCCTACCCGAGTCGAGGATGTTGTCGGTGATGAGCAAATAGAGGCCTTTTAAGTCGAGGCGGATCTTATCAATGATTGCTGGCTTCTGCATCGACTTATCATAACCTCGATAGTTAGCGAAACGTATACAGTCGAATTTTATTGAGATACTCAACTGGCGAATGAGGTCAGCTATGAAGATGATAGCTCCGTTAATAATAGCAACTCCTGCAACATCGCGCTCCTCGTAGGTTTCGTTGATTTCCTTACCTAGCTCGATCAAGCGCGCTTGGATCTCAGCCTCGGTGACGATAATCTGATCAATATCTTCGAGTGGGTTGTAAGTAGGGTCGTTGTTTTGCATCAAGAGTGATCCACTGAATTAGTAGCAAATTTTAAAATGTTGGCCCAAGTTAGAGTTCCAATTACTCTTCTTTGAAACTCTCGTGGACGATCAGGCCGCCACGTGTAATTAGACAACCTTTCATAATCTCATCGTCTTCGCGGAACTGAAAGTTCTTTGCCTCGGCATCCCAAAAGTGCTCGATGAGATTATAGAAATTAGAAGCGAGCATGCATGACGCGTCTTTCGGGAAATAGCCTTCTAGATTTTCGGGGCCTATCACGCGGACGCCATTTGCGGCAAGGACCTCTTCGCCGACTTTTGAGCCTACCACGTTACCGCCAGATTCGACGGCAAAGTCGATCACGATACTTCCAGCCTGCATTTGCGCGAGCACGTCTGCATCGAGAATAAGGGGTGCCTTGCGACCGAAGAGTTTTGCTGTCGTAATAACAACGTCAGCGCGGGCGCAGGCTTTGGCCATTTCTTGGCGCTGCGTTTCCAGTTGCTCTGGAGTGAGTTCTTGGGCGTAGCCTTGGTCGGTTTGCCCTGTGTCCCCGAGGTCGACTTTGATAAACTTTGCGCCTAGAGACCTAACCTGATCTTCGACTGCAGGGCGAGTATCGAAGGCCTCTACGCGCGCACCGAGACGTTTTGCCGTAGCGATGGCTTGCAAGCCTGCCACGCCAACGCCGATTACTAAGACGCGGGCAGGTGAGATAGTGCCAGAGGGCGTCATCATCATCGGCAGAATCGTACGCATGCGATTGGTAGCCATGATGACGGCGGCGTAGCCAGCCAAGTTAGCCTGCGAGGAGAGAGCGTCCATTTTTTGCGCGAGCGTGGTTCTCGGAATCATCTCCATACTGATCGCGGCAAGTTCGCGATTGGCTAGATCGGCGATCAGCGCGGACTCATTGAAGGGGTCGAGGAAACTAATGTGGAGTGTGCCAGGGCGCAACGCATCAATCTCCGCGGCTTGGGGCTTACGCACACGTGTTACGATGTCAGCGGCAGCGTATGCAGTAGCGGCATCGCTGATCAGTTTAGCACCTGCAGCCTCGTAGTCACTGTCCTTGAAGTCCGACTTCAGACCTAGACCTTTTTCGACAATAACGTCGAGCCCAAGCTCTTTCAGCTTTTTGACCGTAGCCGGCACAATGGCGGTGCGCGTTTCGGCGGGGTGAGACTCTCGGGGTGCAAAAAGACTTTTTATCATAAGTTTATAGTTCAAAGAATCCTAGTAATCGCGGCAAGTTTCAAGTGAATCACCCAATGAGGAGAGAACTAAACTTCCAGCCGTAATTCTGGGAATGGGGGGTAAGGGCCGAGGGTCATTCCTCAATTGTAAGCTCCTGAAGAGGTGAAAACTTTTATCTTAATAGAAACAAAAAAGCCGGAGACGCAAATGCGAATCCGGCTTTGAAAATTAACATGGCTGAGTTTTAGACAGTGCCGCAGATTGTTTTACCAATAGAGCAGAGATCTTCGGCTGCTTGAATCAGGCGAGCAGCCATGCTCTTTTCGGCTTTTTTGAGGTAACCGCGAGGATCATAAACCTTCTTGTTGCCGACTTCGCCATCGATCTTAAGCACTCCTTCGATGTTCTCGCAGATGTGAGTAGCGACTGGGCGAGTGAATGCATATTGTGTATCCGTATCGATATTCATCTTAACGACACCATACTCAAGTGTCTCGCGGATATCGCTAAGCTCTGAGCCAGAACCACCGTGGAATACAAGATCCATAAAGGCATCTGAACCGTGCTTATCAGTGACAGCCTGCTGCCCGTCGCGAAGAATCTTGGGCTGGAGTTTAACTGAGCCGGGCTTGTAAGCGCCATGCACGTTGCCGAAAGTCGCCGCAAAGATGAAGCGCCCGATCGGCTGAAGGGCTTCGTATACTTCGACCATATCTTCAGGCGTCGTGTAGAGCTTTTCGATGGGAAGGCCGGATGTATCGTGGCCGTCTTCCTCGCCACCTACGCAGCCAGCTTCGACCTCGAGGATGATGTCGAGCTCAGAGCACTCTTTGAGTAGTTCTTTAGAGATCTTTAAGTTCTCATCAAGTTCGACAACCGAGCCGTCGAACATGTGTGATTGGAAGAGAGGACCCTTGCCTTCAGCGATGCGCGTGCGCGACGCCTCAAGGAGTGGTTTGAGAAAGCCGTCGACCTTTTCTGGGTGGCAGTGGTCTGTATGGAGAGCGATGAGAACATCGTGCTTTTCAGCGAGAGCGTGGGTTGCTTCTGCCAATACGATGGCTCCAAAGGCTGCATCATTGACGTTCAGGCCAGATGCGAACTGGCCGCCTCCAGTGGAAACTTGGATGATGCCGTCAGATTTCGAGTCGGCAAAGGCCTTGAGCGCGGCATTAATTGTAGTGATCGAAGTCACATTGACGGCCGGATAGGCGTAGTTGCCCTTTTGGGCGGCGTCGAGCATCGCTTCGTATTGTTTTGGTGTGGCTACTGGCATTTTTGATTAATTTGAGTTATCTAACTTTCGATTTAAGCAAGCGCCCCAAATGAAGCGACTTGGTGAATAATTATCTAAATTGGCTAGCGATTATTTTTCAACCTTCTTATTGCACATAGATTTTTGGGTTTCGCCTGGCATACCCTTCAAAGATGTCCAATCAAAACTCGTGAGTTTTGGGCGGACATACGGGGAGGTGCCCCCGTATTTTTCGATGCATCGTCTTGCGCTTGACCGGAACTAAGCCTTGTCTGGCATTGTGGATTTCAAAATAAAAAGCGACTTCGCCCCCCAGGGCGACCAACCGGAAGCAATTCGGCAACTCGTCGAGTCTATTCGTGCGGGTAATCGTTGGCAGACGCTGCTCGGCGTTACCGGATCGGGTAAAACTTTTTCCATGGCCAACGTCATCCAAGAGTTGCAGCGCCCTGCGCTCATTATCTCGCATAACAAGACGCTCGCCGCGCAACTTTACTCTGAGTTCAAAGCATTCTTCCCCAACAACGCGGTCGAATACTTTGTTAGTTACTACGATTACTATCAGCCCGAGGCTTACATCCCGCAGACCGATACTTATATCGAAAAAGACTCTTCTATCAACGAAGAGATCGAGCGACTTCGTATCTCCGCCTCGTCTTCATTGATTAGTCGTAATGACGTCATCGTCATCGCCAGTGTGTCCTGCATCTATGGTCTCGGTTCGCCCGAAGACTTCAAGGCCATGATGATACCTCTCTCTGCTGGTCTAGAACTGTCGCGTGACGACTTCTTGGAAAATCTCGTGACGATCCTATACAACCGTAACGACATTGACTTTAAGCGCGGCACCTTTCGCGTGCGAGGCGATGTGGTGGATGTTTATCCTGCCTACATGGAGTCCGCCATTCGTGTCGAGTTCTGGGGTGACGATTTGGAAAGCATCCGAGAGTTAGATCCTCTGACAGGTGAGACAGGCGCGGCACTGGAGATGTTTGATTTATATCCGGCCACTCAATACGTGACATCCAAGGACAAGATCGACAGTGCCATCGGCGGCATTCGAAAAGAACTCGACGAGCGCATCGCTTATTTCGAGTCGCAGAACATGTTGCTTGAGGCGCAACGCATACGCATGCGTACTGAATACGATATTGAGCTACTCCAAGAGATGGGCTTTTGCACCGGCATCGAAAATTACTCCCGCTACCTCTCTGGCCGTAAGCCTGGCGAGCGCCCCTTCTGTTTGATTGATTTCTTCTCCAAGGACGCCCTTCTTTTTGTCGATGAGAGCCACGTCACATTGCCACAAGTTCGTGCCATGTATAACGGCGACCGCGCACGCAAAGAGCGTCTCGTCGACTTCGGCTTCCGCTTGCCATCGGCCATGGATAACCGTCCGCAAAAAGAAGAAGAGTTTAAACAAATTACCGGGCAAACAATTTATGTTTCCGCGACACCCGCGCAGCACGAATTTGATGTATCCGCAGTGGTTGCCGAGCAAGTCATTCGGCCGACCGGTCTCGTCGACCCCGAGATGGAGATCCGCCCGATCAATGGACAGGTGGAAGATTTTATTGGCGAAGTCCGCAAAGCCTCTGAAGCGGGCGAGCGCACCCTCGCCACCACCCTGACTAAGCGTATGTCCGAAGACCTCAGCGACTACCTGCGTGAGGCTGGGCTCAATGTGGAATACCTGCACTCTGATATTGATGCCATCGAGCGCGTGGAGATTCTCCGCCGTCTGCGCAAGGGCGACTTCGATGTACTCGTTGGGGTCAACCTTCTGCGTGAAGGCCTCGACCTTCCTGAGGTCGCACTTGTAGCCATACTCGATGCGGATAAAGAAGGGTTCCTTCGAAGCGCTACTAGCCTAATTCAAACAGCAGGCCGTGCCGCTCGGCATGAAAAAGGACGCGTCATTCTATATGCGGATGTGGTTACTAAATCCATTCAAACCACCCTCGACACTACCAGTTACCGCCGCGAGAGGCAGCTTGCTCACAATAAGGAGCACGGCATCATTCCCGTTGGTGTGAAGCGGAGCATTGATGAGAGTCTCCAAGCCCCCGGTAGTCGCTACGATCGAAACGAAGAGGATGCATGCTTGCTTGCCGAATCTGATGACCGTGACGTGGCGGAAGTCATCGCGGAGATGGAAGAAGAAATGCTCGAAGCCGCTCGCGAACTACAGTTCGAAAAAGCCGCCCTCATTCGCGACCAAATCGAAACCCTGCAGAGCGGGAAACACGGCGGTGGTGAAAGCGGCGCGGCCAAGAGTAGACCTTTCAAAAAACGAAAGTCTAAAGCCGTCTACAACAAGAGTGGATTGCCTCGGAAAAGGTAGTGCAGGTTTCTTTGATCGTATTGGATTAGCAAGCGGAGCAACTTCCGCAGCCTAGTTTATTACGACATATTCTCGTGGTCTTCCTTAGACTCTCCTTCGATGATGTAGACCTCTGGGAAATTTGAATTATGGTTTTTGTCTTCCATCCCGTAGCCAGCAAACCACTCGGAGCCGGTATATTCGAAGCCGGTGTAATCGGGCGTGTAGATGGATGCCTCGTGGTTGCGATGAATCAGGACAGCGCTTTTGACCACACTGGCTCCGTTCTCGAGCGCGTAAGCGTGCAGATTTTTCAAAGTGGCCCCGCTATCGCAGATGTCGTCGATCAGCAAGACGTGACGCCCTTTCATCTCCGCGGGTTCGACCACGAGACGAAAGTCATCACTTTGGGTATTATTTTCGGACGAATAGCTCATCGCTCTGCAGAATGAGGGCTCAACGGTATAGGGTATTTCTTTGAGTAAGTCGGAGAAAAAGAAAACGCCCCCTCGTAGAACGCAGATAGCGAGCACTTGTTGCCCATCATTTTTGTGAGTATCTTTGACCCAGTGCCGCATTTCACCGGCCATTTTATAGACAGAATAGGCAATGTCTTCTTTTGAATAGATGAGCTTAAAGTTTTCCGGTATTTGGCGAATAATCATGATGTATACAGTCTCGTGGGGGGTTTTCGGATATGTCTATCTTTTATGGACTTGTGAGGGGAAAAGTTCTGCTGCCTAGTTTGCCTAACGCTTAGCCGCTTGCCTTATGATTCAGTTCGGTTATCCACTAAACTCAACAAAATTAAAAATTGTTATGGCGCGAAACATATTAGGTACCGAATTGATCGAATGTAGCATCGACCCTATGACAGGCTTTTACCGTAATGGTAAATGCGATACTTGTGGCGACGATGCGGGTCAGCACTCTATATGTGCGCAAATGACGGAGTCCTTTCTCGAATTCAGCGCATCACGCGGGAACGACCTCATGACGCCGATGCCAGATTACAAGTTCCCGGGGCTTAAAGCTGGCGACTTTTGGTGCGTTTGCCTTGGCCGCTGGATTGAGGCCCACGAAGCTGGCGTGGCGCCCAAGATCAAGCTCGAGGCAACGCATGCTTCGGTGTCGGAGTTTGTAGATATGGAAACCCTTAAAGACTTTGCAGTTTGAGTGAAATACTCTGCAATTCATTCATCCTCTGACACGATTGCGAGAGCCGAACTTTCGATGCTTGGGCGGCAATTACACGGAGTTCCGCCAGTGTGTTACTTATTTTGCCGGGTCGGGTGTCTCTTCCTGACTCTCGCCAGTTAGCGATTCGCCCGCTTTTGGGTGGACCATTTCCATGATCAGTGCGGTCAATTCATTCGCTAGCTCGGGAGTGTCCTTGATATGTTGCTTGGCGGCCTCGCGGCCTTGGCCGATCATCTCCCCTTTGTAGGAAATCCATGAGCCCTTCTTTTCGAGGATCTTATGCTCGACTCCTAAATCGACGAGTGAGCCTGAGTGGGATATTCCCTCGCTATACATGATGTCGAACTCGCTCTCGGTGAAGGGAGGCGCGACTTTGTTTTTCACGATCTTAATCCGGGTGCGGTTGCCCACGACCTTGCCATTGCTCTCTTTGATCTGACCGATACGTCGGATGTCCATACGCACGGAGGAGAAGAATTTGAGGGCGCGACCGCCGGGCTGTGTTTCGGGGCTGCCGAACATAACGCCGATTTTTTCGCGGATTTGGTTAGTAAAGAGGACAACGCACTGTGACTTGCTGATGGCACCCGTGAGACGACGCATGGCCTGACTCATCATGCGGGCTTGCAGTCCGACGGTAGTGTCGCCCATTTGGCCGTCGAGCTCGTTCTTAGAGACGAGGGCGGCGACGGAGTCGACCACGATCAGGTCGACGGCTCCGGAACGGATGAGGGTTTCGGTGATGTTGAGTGCGTCCTCGCCGCTTTCGGGTTGCGAGACCATAAGGTTGTCGAGATCGACGCCGACCGTCTTAGCATAGCGGGGATCAAGCGAGTGTTCGACGTCGATGAAGACGGCGTTGCCACCTTCTTTTTGAGCCTGAGCTATCGCGCTCAGGCAGAAAGTTGTCTTGCCAGAGCTTTCGGGGCCATAGATTTCGCAGATACGACCGCGGGGTAGGCCGCCGATGCCGAGCGCGAGGTCAATTGCGATGGAACCGGTGGAGATGACATCGATCTCCATTTTAGTCGCTTCACCGAGCCGCATGAGCGCGCCGGGGCCGAATTGCTTGTTGATGCCAGAAATGGCGAGATCGAGGTTCTTGCGATCACCTTCTGGAGTGCGGGTAGTCTTTTGGATTTGCGTTTTAACGGCCATAATAGTGTTCTTTTGATTAAATTTCTGTAATTGCAAGCTACATTGGAAGGCGAATCGCAGATGGCAAGACTAAATGATAATTTGTTCACTACTTTAGTCGATTGCATCATCTCGCATGAAATGAACGTTTTCTTCCTAGTGCGCATCAGGTGGGTGCGTGTTCAGCTTACGGAAAAGGGTTTGTCAGAGTTGGCCCTTTAAGCGTTTGCGAATACGTGGCGAAGTGGGGCAACCTAGATTTAAAGGGCATGGAGGTCTGAGCCTATGTTCTGCAGGGCTTGCGTTCTCTCAATTCTCAATAATACATGAGTAGAGTATTTAATTTATAAAATGAACAATTCACAACAAATCGACGCCGATCGTCGTGCCTCCACTGCCCTCGGACTCCGCTATGGGCGTATTGTAGGTTATGTGCTTGCCTCATTGCTGCTCATCCTAGGTTTATCGGCTTTGTTTAAGGGAGCGGGTGTCTTTGAAACCTTTAAGGGCTTTTACTTTATCGCCTATGCCATCGTATTGAGCCTACCATTCGCACGCTTGTCGGATAAGTCCTGGCGCTGGGGTTTTGGGCTGCTTGTTGGGCTTTCAGCTCTGTTTGTTTTTGTGATGGTGGTTGTAGTGATATTTGCCTATATGGCTTCGGATGCCCGGGGTGAGCGACTTGGGGTACCTGGCTTTGAAGGAACCTTAATCTTCCTCGCGCTGTTGCAAGTCCCCGTCGTGCTTTTTCAGCGTAAACCTGACATGCTGGACTGATGATTTTACAGCATGTTATAACAATTCATTTCACCCATTAAAATGCCCTACAAGCACGCAATCTGGGATTGGAACGGAACATTACTCAACGACACGTGGCTGTGTGTTGAAGTGCTCAATGGCTTGCTCGCTCGGCGTGGCCGCGCACCTATTACGACGAATGATTACCGAGAGAATTTTGGTTTTCCAGTCATACACTTTTATGAATACCTTGGCTTTGATGCCGATGCGGATACTTTCGAGCAAATAAGCCGTGAGTTTATCGGCGACTACGAGAAGCGTTGGTTTGACGAGTGTATCTTGTATCCGGACGCGCATGAAGTGCTGAGTGCCATGACCCAGCTAGGCATGACGCATTCGGTGCTTTCTGCGGCCAAGCAAGATGCCCTGGAATCCGGCATCCAGCACTATGGTATCCACGAATATTTTATGGGCATAGTCGGCGCCAAAAATATTTATGCCGAGGGTAAAGTCGCCCAGGGCAAGCAGTGGATCAAGCAGCTTCCGTGGAAGCCAGAGGAGGTCGTGATGATTGGCGATACCCTACACGACCTCGAAGTGGCTGAGGCAATTGGCGCGAACTGCATTTTGCTCGCGCACGGGCACCACACGCCAGAACGGCTTGCGGCTTCGGGTAAGCGAGTTGTCCACTCATTGGGAGAGCTGGTGGAGGTAGTGCGGTAACTAGGGCACCTAATAGCGAGTCCTTTCATTTCACCCTTCGACCCTAAAGCCGAACGCTTCCTCGTCGAAGTTCATACTCGCTACGCGGGTTGCAGGACCAGTCATGCGGATAGCATAACCGTCGTCGATGTGGATGTCGATCTTGCCGCCGGGCATATGCACGGTAATGTCGCGATCGCAGAGACCGATGCGGTGCGCCACGGCGGCGGCCGCGCTGCTGCTAGAACCGGACGCGAGGGTGTAGCCAGCGCCTCGCTCCCAGATCTCGATCTGGATGTTACTGCGGTCGATAACTTTGAGGAACTGCACATTGGTGCGATTGGGGAAGGATGCGTGCACTTCTATCAAAGCGCCATCTTCGTGTGCTTGCTTGGCGGAGATTTCGTCTTGCACCAGCACGCAATGCGGGTTGCCGATGTCGGCGATATAGACGGTCTGTGTCTTGCCGTTAAAGGTCAGCGACTGGCCGATCTTGGGATCGTTTTGTCCGGTGCCATCGGCTGGAGTAGGAGCTATGCCGAACTGGACTTCCCCCATGTCCACCGTAATCGATTCCGCGCCGTCGGCGATCTGGCAAGTGACTACGCCGCCGAGTGTATCGACAGTGAAGGAGTCGTTTTTTACTGCGCCCGTGTCGTAGAGGTAGCGGGCAAAAATGCGTAGACCATTCCCGCTCTTTTCCGCTTCGCTGCCATCTGGGTTCATGATGCGCAGACCGAAGTCAGCTTTGTCTGTTTGGAGCGGGCCATAGAGGATGCCGTCCGAGCCAAGGCCAAAATTGCGGTGACAGATGCGAACGATGGCTTCCTCTGCCGGGAGCTCGCTAGCGTCTTTAGGATCAAGGACGAGGTAGTCGTTACCGAGTGCGTGGTATTTCAAATAATTCATTATGATAGGACGTAGTCTTATTCTCGAGAGTTTTCAAATCTTACTCATACCTACAAACTCTTTAGCACTTAGATGGAGATTAAGATTATGAGCAGGATTAAGGGTATTAACTCTAATTACTGCAACATTTCCTTGTAGGATGAATCAAGTGGGAAAAATTGTTCACACTGGGAATTTGCAGCTTGTATTCATGAAACTACATGGCAATTTTGCCTAACAAATGGCGCTTACAGAACCCAAAGCCCGGGTTGCTGTGCTTAAGGCACTGGCGCATCCGACTCGATTAGAGATTATCCAAATTTTATCTCAAGGCACTCGTTGTGTATCGGAAATAGAAAAATCGGTGGGCGGTGATATGTCCACGGTATCAAAGCACCTGAGTCTAATGCGTAAGGCTGGCTTGATTGGCTTTAAGAAAGGGGGGTTACACATAAACTACGAGATCGCATGCGGCTGTCTGGACGGCTTCTTGCGCTTCGTGGATTCCCTTGCCGGTAACAGGGTATTAGATGAGCAGTTGTGTTGTTAAGTTTGTAAGGGGGAATAGGAATTGATGAAATATTCACGCTTGCTGAGTTTGCTGGTATTTGTGGGAAGCCTATCTGCTGGAACGATTCCGGATTGGTTGAGCATTAGCGGTGAGGTGCGCGCGCGATACGAGACACTTGATGGTCAATTCCGATCTGGTCGCAGCGGAGGCGATCAGGGGCTATTCTTAAGGAGCCTTTTAAAGCTTGAGGCTCAGAAAGATGGCTATGCTTTGGGGGGCGAGTTGCAGGATAGTCGTTCCTACCTGACGGATTCGGGAAGCGCGATTTCAAGTAGCTACATTAACCCGGTTGATTTTCTTCAAGCCTATGCTCGTGTACCGGTCGGCGATATCTTCACCACCGGATATGAGGGGGAGGTAACATTAGGGAGGCAAACGATCAGCGTCGGGTCCAAGCGTCAGATCGAGCGTCCAAGCTATGCCAATGTGATCCGGTCGTACACGGGTGCGCGTCTTAAGTTGAAGAATGTGCAAGGCGATGAGTTTCACGCCATCGCGGTCGTCCCTGTCGAGCGACTTTCAAGCGATAGGGATGATGTTGAGAATAACACTCCGGTGATGGATGAAGAGCAGTGGCACCGCTTACTCTGGGGCTTGCATTACCGCAAATCGGATGCATTCGAAGACAGCATTTCTGATACCTGGGCGGAGGTCTTTGTCTATGGATTCCATGAGTGGGATGCCTTTGGCGAAGAGACGCCAAATCGCGACTACATCACTCCGGGCTTTCGTCTTTATCGTAAAGCTGAGCTGAGTCAGTGGAACTTTGATATTGAGGGAGCTCTACGCTTCGGCTCGCGTCGCGCCTCAAATAATTCAACTGATACGCAGGATTTAGATGTTTTCGCGAGCCAGATTCTTGTTCGAGTTGGATATACCTTCGACCATGAGTGGGAGCCCAATGTTGCCCTCCAATATTATTGGGCGAGTGGTGACGATAATCCAAACGATGGTGATTTCGACCAGTATGAGCGTCTCTTTGGTTCCCGCCGCACTGATTTAAATAATACCAGTCTTTACGGGCCGCTTACCCCTGCAAATTTGAGTGCAGCAGGTTTACGATTAGAGATGAAACCGACTGACCGCACAAGTTGCCGCATCACTTATTTAGCTGCATTTCTGGCTTCGGATACCGATACCTTTGTGGTCGGGCGCCAGCGAGATCCTAATGGTAGTTCTGGTTCTTTTATTGGACACGCCATCGATAGTCGTGTGACTTACGATATTATGCCTGGTGAGTTGATCTTGGAAATCGGTGCTTCTGCCTTGCTTCATGGAGAATTCACTCGCGACAACCCGCAGGCCCCAGACGCGGACGATACTTTCTTCGGCTACAGTCAGCTGACTTTTAAGTTCTAGTCAGCGAGCAGCTCTTTGGGCATTTCCTTGTCGCTGAGGCGCTCGATTTTTGCGCCAATGGCGGCTAACTTGTGCTCGAAGCGTTCGTAACCGCGGTCGAGGTGGTAGATACGTTGAATCCAGGTGTCACCTTCGGCAGCAAACGCGGCGAGAATGAGTGCGGCGGAGGCGCGCAGGTCGGACGCCATCACAGGGGCGCCAGACAGTTTACTTGCGCCTTTGATAATAGCGCTGGGGCCTTCAATCGAAATATCAGCGCCCATCCGCTGCAGCTCTGGTACGTGCATGAAACGGTTGGGGTAAATGCGCTCGGTGATGATGGAGAGGCCTTCGGTCTGGGTCATCAATGCGCCAAGTTGCGCTTGGAGGTCGGTCGGGTAGCCGGGATGCGGCAGGGTGATGACGTCGACTGGTTTGAGTGAGCCAGTGAAGGGCAGGACGCGGATGTAGTCCTCGCCCAGCTCCATCGGGAGGCCGGCTTCTTCGAGCTTATCTAGGAAAGCGCCGAGTAGTTTGGGCGCGATGCCCTTGACTGTGACGTCACCTCGGGTGATCGCTCCGGCGATGACGAAGGTGCCGGCTTCGATCCGGTCGGCAATCACGCTGTGCTCGCAAGCGTGGAGTTTATCGACACCTGTGATAACGAGCTCAGGGCTGCCGATGCCTTCGATCTTTGCACCCATTTTGACTAACATTTGGCAGAGATCGACGACCTCTGGTTCGCAGGCAGCGCACTCTAAACGCGTGGTGCCAGGTGCGAGGGTAGCAGCCATTACGATATTGGCTGTTCCAGTGACGGTGCTCCCGCTGCGACCACCCAGAAAGATGGGGCCGCCTTTGATCGCGGACGCGTCGACGTGGACGTAGCCGTTGGAGATATCTACTTGGCAGTGTAGCTTCTTGAGTCCTTTGATGTGTAAATCGATGGGGCGAGGACCTATTACGCAGCCGCCTGGGATGGAAACCTCGGCCTTGCGCATGCGTGCCACAAGGGGGCCTAGCAGGCAGACGGAGGCTCGCATTTTGCGCACAAGCTCGTAGGGTGCGACGTGAGTGATCTTTTTAGAAGTGATTTCCCAGGTGCCGGGTTCTGGCTGGACAGTCTCTGCGCCAACGTGGCGAAGGATTTCCAACATAAAGCGCATATCGCTGAGGTCAGGAACATTGCGCAGCACGACGGTCTCTTCGGTCAACAAGGTCGCGGCTAGAATCGGGAGGGCGGCGTTTTTTGCACCGCCGACTTTGATTTGACCGTGGAGAGGGCCGTTGCCGCTGACTTTAAAGACGTCCATGATTGGGGTTATTTAACTGAGTTTAAGTATTTAGCGCGTCCACTTAGGGACGCTTAGGTGTCGTTCGGGTGCTCAGGTGCAAGCTCGCCACTTAGACGTAATGGCTAAGATTCTGATTTTTCTTTGGAACGACGGTTGTTCCGATGACCGCCTTTGCCACCGCGTCTGCGGTTTTGGCCACCGCGTCTGCGGTTTTGGCCGCCTCGATTTTCGCCTTTACCGCGGGGACGTCCGCCTCGATTTCCGCCGCGCTTCTTAGCTGGCTCGGCTTTGGGACCGAGGCCAAAAATACTTAAAATGGATGCGAGTAAGCCCTTCTTCTTGGGTGCCGGCTTACCGCCACCTTGCTTTCTTGGCTTGCGTTCGCGGCGCTCAGTTTGAGCGGTGCGGGTTTTGTCGCGCTCTGCACGGCGGGCATCGCGTTCTGCACGGCGCTCAGCGATCTTGGCTTCTACACTGCCGATGGCAGCAAGGGTTTCGGGGCTTGGCTGAGGGTTAGCGTCAGTGCGCGGCTCGCGAGGTGAGCGGGGTTCACGAGGCTTGCGTTCGCGCGGTTCGTGAGACTGGGTAGCGCTTGGCGTGCCACTCAGTTTTTCTTCCTTGAGGGCCTCATTGGCGCTGACTTCGCCGATGTTAGCATTGCTCACATTAGCGACTTCAGTTTTGAAACCACCGCTGCGGCGGCGAGTACGAGGTTTTTTAGAGGCGTCGGTACTAGGTGCGTAGCTCTCACTCGGGGAGGCATTTAGGTTTTCTTCTTCGAATTCTGGCATGTTTCGTGTGTGTTGATTTGTATTCGTGACCCGCTGGCTAGAGCAGTCATAGCCGAGTTACTAGCAGGTCATGCGGGAGGCGGCGACCAGGTCGAGACGATTTCTGCGGCTTTAGCGGCACGGAGCACGCAGTCGGGTGATCGCATCAGGAAGACGCTAGCATTTAGTTATATAAGTGGATTTTTTTGGGCAAGGGTTAAGTGAGAATAGTTGCTAGTTGTTGGCAGAAAGTTACCTGGCAGTGGAATGCGCTTGCTAGGAGAGGTATCGACTTTTACGAATCGGGGTATGGATAAATTTGATGAAATTTTTTCGATGCAGGATACGCTAAACAAGCGGATTGGCGTGAATACTGACGGCATGTCGGACGAAGATAAGGCCAAGTGGGTTCTCAACTACACCCGCGCCATGCAACAGGAAATGTCCGAACTGATTGATTCGGTGCCTTGGAAGTGGTGGGCAAAATATCAGGAGTTCGATGAGCAAAACGCGAAGGTCGAAGTGGTGGATCTTTTCCACTTCCTTATCTCGCTTGCTCAAGTGCTTGGCATGAGTCCTGAGGATGTGCACGAGGCCTATTTGAAAAAGAACAAGGTGAATCACGAACGCCAAGACAGTGGCTACGTCAAAAAAGACGAGGACGATTCAAGGCACATCTAGTCTGGATAACTAGTCGCGAATAGATTTGTTATTGCTGATGACCCATTCGCTATCGCGCAGGCAATGAACGAAAACCCTCTAATGATCCTCCTTTACGTCGGCGTTGCTGCCTACGTGGGGCAAATCTATTGGGGTGATTACAAGGCGATTAAGTCGGGCGAAGCGAATGCTGGTGCCATGCCAGGCGCGGAGGCAGCTCCCCTCGGGGCCTTTATCATTGGAACGCTCGGTGCGCTACTCCTGCTCGGGGTGGAAACCAGCGGCGAGATCGCCCTAGGGCTCGTTGATGAGCAGAGTGAGATGGTCTGGTTTTTTGTCTTTGCGGCTATCGCTGCAGGTGTGGTCGAAGAAGTGATTTTCCGCGGCTACCTCGTCATTGATAAC
>QOOZ01000011.1 GCA_003331195.1 Puniceicoccaceae bacterium
ATAAACTGCTCAATCAATTCACCGCTAATGCCCTCGGCACGAGAGTCCACGCAGGTCCTATCGAAGCCACTGGCCTGGGTAACATCATGGCGCAAATGATGGCCGACGATCTTATCAATACGCTCGCCGAAGGTCGCGCAATGGTAGCCGATTCATTCCCTGTTGAAAGCTATGAACCCACTGATACCTCTGACTGGAATGGCGCCAAAGAACGTTTTGTTGCGATTTGCGCCACTCGCTAAATCAAGTAATTAGCTGACGCATATAGATTCCATGAAAAGTAAAAATCAGATTTTAGATCCTGACGTTATTTTAATCGGTAGCGGCATCATGTCAGCTACTCTAGGCGCGATGCTCAAGGAGTTAAATCCCGCGCTTAGCATCCAACTCTACGAGATGACCGAAGAATTTGGCAAAGAAGCCTCCAACGCTTGGCACAACGCGGGCACCGGTCATGCCGGTCTCTGCGAGCTCAGTTACACCCCTGACTACGGATCCGACGGCGAAGTTGATGTCAGTAAAGCGTTCGAAATTTTTCACCAGTTCGAGCACTCAAAACAATTTTGGAGCTACGCGACACGGACTGGCATGATTGATAAAGTCGAAGAGTTCATTAATCCAGTTCCTCATCTCAGCTTCGTTTACGGACAAAAGCAGGTCGACTTCCTGAAGTCACGGTTCACGCAAATGCAAAAGCACCACTTCTTTGAAGGCATGACCTACACCGAAGACCGAGAGCAGATACGTGAGTGGGCACCCCTACTGCTTGAAGGGCGCGACCATACACCACTGGCAGTCACTAAAATGGAGCGCGGCACCGACATCAACTACGGCACACTCTCTGCAAAACTTATTGAGTGGCTAGGCCAGCAAGAAGGCTGCGGCTACGCGACGAGTCACCGAATCACCAACCTGACCAAAGATGGTGCGGGCTGGAAGGTCGAAGTTAAGGATCTCACAACAAAACAAACATCAACCACCAAGGCCAAGTTCGTCTTCATTGGTGCAGGCGGCGGCAGCCTCCCACTACTTCAGAAATCGGGCGTCACAGAGAGCAAGGGCTTCGGTGGCTTCCCCATCGGTGGTCAATGGCTGATTTGCGATAAGCCAGAGATCGTCAACAAACACCTCGCAAAAGTTTATGGCCTCTCTCCCGGCGCGGCACCTACCATGGCTGTGCCGCACCTCGACACACGTATAATTGATGGTAAAAAATCGATCCTCTTCGGCCCCTACGCCTCCTGGACAACTAAGTTTCTTCACATCGAGGGCAAGCTCACTGACCTTCCCGGCTCCATCCGCACTGATAACATCGCCTCGCTGATTAAAGTAGGCCTGCATAATATACCTCTCGTTCGCTATCTGATACAGCAAGGTACTCAAAGCATGAAGACACGCATGAAGGAGCTCAAAGCCTTCTTCCCTGACGCAAGAGGAGAAGATTGGCGTCTCATCGACGCAGGTATCCGCGTGCAAGCCATCAAAAAAGAGGATGGTGACGCTGGTATTGTCCACTTCGGAACCGAAGTTCTCACAACTGAAGACCTCTCCCTTTCTTCCTTGCTAGGCGCTTCGCCTGGCGCATCGGTATCAACCAATATAATACTCGAAGTCATCAAACGCTGCTTCGCTGGCTCTCTCGAGACGCCTGAAGGGCATGCGCGCATGAAAGCAATGGTACCTTCCTATGATGAAGACCTGACACAGCCAGAAATGGCCGCGCGCCAGCGAGAATTAAGTGAAGAAGCCTTCAAAACTCTAAATTGCATCCGATAAGATAATAATCACCGTCAACTGAAGAAACGAAGCAGATGATTCATGATCGAGATATTGGATATAATGAGGGAGATTAAAGCCGCTGAGGTCAGCATTAAAGAGCTACAAAAGACGGCTAAAGCCAAGATTCCCCTGACTCGATCAGCCGATTTTCAGATATTCTCCAACTTTCTTGAAAGCTATTGACAAGGCTAGTGGGCGGCAACTTCATGCACTGCTCACTACGCATCAAAGGGTGCGTATTTAGACAATGGAAAACTTTGCTGATCAATGCCTCGACATGGCCCAATCTATATTGGGTCACAATTTAGAATCCATCACCGAACAGGGTGCGATTGCCCCTGTCTCCGGAGAAGACAGTCGCCTAGACGAGCCTGGCCACGCCGCCCTCGCCATCGGCGAATACTACCGCGCCACCAACGAGTCGACACTAGGCGGATACGATCTGATTGACCTCGCCGCGCGCACTGTGACCGCGCAGGCCTTCGCGCCCGAAGAAATGGAAAATGGTCTCGCTTACGCGGCACTTGGTCTTCTTTCCTTCAGCCCGGCTAAAGATCGCAACCCTGTCTGGGAGCGTCTAATGGATCCTACCCGCGAGCAACTCGATAAGCTCCTCTTAGAGCGCAGCGACTACGAGAATCATTACCAAGCCTTCAACATCGCTAAGGCTGTCACGCGTTTCAGTCTTGGACTATCCAAGAAGGACGAAACCGGCCGCCTCATCGACCGCTTCCTTGAACGTATCGACACTAAGTCCTCTACTGGCTATATCGATGATGCCGCTGGCGAGGAAGCCCGTCTGGGTGGTGCATTCGACATCTACGGCGTGCACAGTTTCGTATTCATCCGCCAGTCGCTCCAGCTCCATGCCAATTTACACCTGCGCGAGCGCAAGCTTCCCAGTCTGCGTTCTTATTCAGAGAAATACCTCAAGTTGATCCCCGATCTGGCTCGTCAGGATGGTGTCGGTTGGGCTTATGGTCGTTCGCTTGGCGCCTATGGGCAGATGCATTGCATCAGCCTAGTATTACAAGCGCTTCGCGATGGCTGGGTGCCCTCTGATCAACGTGACCTCTACGTTGATACAGTTCGTCGTCTCTTCATGAATTTCTTCGTTACTTACCTCGACCAGGAGCACGGCTATCTCGTGATCCGAGATGAGGAGCGTAACACTGTCCCCTACCATACCACGCGAATGGCTAACTTTGATGCTGCGCGCTACCTTTGCCAATGGTCGCGTCTCGCTCGGTCAATCGGTGGCAATGCCGCGCCCTCGGCTCCAGTGGCTCCACGCAAAATTGCGCGCTACGTCAGTTTTGATAAGTCACACCGCAAGGAGCAAGGCCTCTTCGTTTACCAAGACCCTGATTCTGGACTAGCCATTCAGTTACCACTCGTCGGTTCAAGTAAACTAGGTAAAGGTAGCTCCGACTATCTCGCCTTTCCTCACTCCCCTGGTGTATTCGACTGGCCAGTCGATCAGTATCTACCCATCATGCAGCCTGAGCTCACCTTTGCTGACAAGGTTGTCGTGCCCTCCTTCTACGGCAAAAATTGCACCACTAGCATGGGCATGCGAAACGCGCTTAACTTCAAATACGATCAGCCAGAGCTCATTACCAAGGACGAGGAAATTGTAAACGGTCTAGGTTCTTGCAAAGTCGTCTGGTCATTCCTCAAAGGAAAGATTAGCTGCGAGTTCTGCTTTAGTGTAAAACAGCAAGTCACACTCGATAAGATGCGCTACGTCCTTGGCATTGCATCGCCCCACAGTCGCTATCGCGTAGCCACCTCCTTCACGCTCGGCGAAGGTGGCCACCGCACCGAAGTAACTAAGGATGACTTTCAGGCAGAGTGGAAAGAATTGGACGTCGTCACTAAGGATCCGAAGTTCCGCACCTACTTCGGAAACATGCTCTATCTGCAAACCCTTCAACGCGACCGACCCCTCGTCATGAGACCAGGCACGCAATATCGCTTAGCGCTCTCCTTCGAGCCCGACGTTATCTTTGCTGATGAGTAGGGGTTCAATTAAGAAAGAATTAAAGTAAGAAATCTAAAATACATTTTCCCTTACTAATCTCTAATTTTTCAATTCTTAGTAAAATGCTATCCGTCCGTATCATCCCTTGCCTAGACGTCCATGAAGGACGTGTGGTCAAGGGCGTGAACTTTGTGAACCTGATTGATGCGGGCGACCCCGTCGAGCAAGCCAAAGCCTACGAGTTACAAGGTGCCGATGAACTTGTTTTTCTCGACATCACGGCATCCAGCGACGAACGCAATACTATGATCGATGTTGTCGAACGCACCGCTTCTAAGTGCTTCATGCCGCTCACGGTCGGTGGCGGCCTGCGGAGCGTAGAAAATATTCGCGACATGCTCAACGCAGGAGCTGACAAGGTCAGCCTCAATACTGCCGCAATCCTCAATCCCGACCTAGTCAAGGAGTCTGCTTCCCGCTTTGGCAACCAGTGTATCGTTGTCGCGATCGACGCCAAAAGCGTGCCCGAACAGGATGGCAAGTGGAAGGTTTACACACACGGCGGCCGAAAAGAAACCGAACTCGACGCCGTCGAATGGGCAAAAAAAGTTGTCTCACTCGGAGCGGGAGAAATCCTCCTCACTAGCATGGATTGCGATGGCACAAAGGGAGGTTTTGACAATGCACTCAATCGAGCTGTCAGTGAAGCCGTCGAAGTCCCTGTCATCGCTTCCGGCGGTGCTGGCACACTTGATCACCTAGCCGATGCCATAAGCGATGGCAAAACTAGCGCCGTGCTAGCCGCCTCGATTTTCCACTTCGGGACATTTACTATAAAGCAAGCGAAAGAACATCTGAAATCCAAAGGTTTACCCGTCAGGCTGTAGCTCCCATACGAAGCTTGTTTAAAATACAAGCCGTCGATGCTCTGAATACGTAATGACTACCCTGCTCTGAGTTCCTTGAGTAAATGGTGACAACCGTCTTCAATCAGGTCCATTACGTGGTCGAAGCCGCGCTCACCACCGTAATACGGATCAGGCACTTCAGTCGCGTCGTGCTCAGTGCAATAATCGCAGAAGAGTTTAATCTTGTCTGAATATTGTCCCTTGTGATCCAGGCTGCGCGCACCAGAGAGGTTATCTTGATCCATCGCGAGGATCAGATCGTAGTGATCTAGATCTGCACTCACTAATTGTTGCGAACTACCGATTACGGGGATACCTCGCTCACGCATTACCTCTTGCATGCGACTATCCGGTGGCGCACCATGGTGAAATCCAATTGTTCCAGCTGACTCAATTTCGAATTGATCGCTGAGGCCCGCTTGATCGACCAAATGTTGCAAGACACAATGACCCGCAGGAGAACGACAAATATTGCCCATACAGAGGAAGAGGATGCGGTGCATAAGAGGGGTTATTTACTATATATTTATAATTTTAAGTGAAACAAAACGCGCTTTAAAATAGAGCAAATATTCAACGCTCAGCTTCCAGCAAACAACAACTAACTGACAAGCCCATATTGTGCGATGTGTGCATGCGCGACACGTTCAAGGTCTTCGATCTGGTTGACCTGACCGAGCGAACCGCGGATTTTACGTGAGCCCTCCATCCCTTTAGTTAGGGCAATGAACTTTGGGCGCATCCAGCGGAGGTCGCCATGTTTTTTCTCGCGAAATGGACGTGCCATTATTCTGCGCGTATATTCGATAATCGTCTCCCAGCGCTCAGCGATACTTGGTGGTTCGGGCACTTCGCCGTATTTGAGATAGTGCTTAATATCTCGAAAAATCCACGGGTAACCTAAGGCGGCACGACCAATCATTAAGCCAGCGCAGTTAGTCTGCTCGCGTATTCGAATCACGTCTGCGGCACAAGTAATATTGCCGTTACCGATCACGGGGATCGTTAACTCATTGGCCACCTCAGCTATGATAGGCCAGTTAGCGTCACCACGATAGCCCTGTTCTTTTGTGCGACCATGGATAGCCAATGCTTGCGCCCCTTCACTCTCCGCAATCCGACCCACTTCTTTCGCCACAATATTGTCATCATCCCAACCCGTACGGATCTTTACCGTGACAGGTGTTTGGGGCACAGCCTTGACCACGGCAGATGTGACTTGGCCGAGTCTCTCTGGGTTTCGTAACATTGATGATCCGGCATCCATGCAAATTACACGGTCAGCAGGGCAACCGAAGTTGATGTCAATAAAGTCTGGTCGTAAGCGATCCGTTAACATCCGCGCGGCATTGGCCATTGACTCAGGATTGGAGCCGAAGATTTGCACCCCCATCGGACGCTGCGCCTCGGTGAAATCGACCGTCTCCCAGAGCTTTGGATCCTCGCGCGTTAGCGCATCTGCTTGAACAAACTCTGTTACCATGACATCCGCACCCTGTTGTTTGCAAAACTCGCGGAAAACGATATCGGTAAAGCGCGCCATCGGGGCAAGGTAGAGCGGGAATTGCCCGTTTTGGAACCAAGGTAACATAGTCTTAAATCTTATATGTCTGGACTAATGCCTTGGCTTTACGCCTTAAGCTGGCAGGCCCAACCTTACTCGCGGCGATCTTATCTAGTGCTTGGATGATCGTCTTAGATGGCAAAAGATCGAGGATGAAGCTTTCCTCAAGAATCTCACCAAGGCGGCTAAGCGCATTTTCGCGGCTCCTCAATTCAGCATCTTCTGAGCGGATTTGGTTGATTAAGTCTTTTTCCTCAGGCGTCATATCAAAGAATAGAAACCCTCTACGATATGCTTGTAAGTAAAAAAATACGCAGCTTTGCCAGCTTATTGGCACTGTCATGCATTCATACGCTTGCGGCTCATGCCAATGAGCCGCTAGCGCGCGAAGTCGACTATGCCAAAAACTTTACGATCGAAGAATATGCGAACTATAAGCTGTTAACCGTCAGTAACGCCTACCGAAGTGCAAGTAGTGTATATCGCTACGCCCTAGTCGAGCGCGGCGCTACATTACCTGATGACTTACCCCGAGATACGGTCGTCATTCGCACGCCGGTGCAGCGAGTAGTCATAATGGAAACCGTCTATGTTGGCTACCTAGACGCCCTCGGTCAGCTCGATCATATCTGCGGTGCAGCAAGCGCAAGCTACATTAACCACCCAAAAGTCATCCAGGGCGTCGAATCGGGCGACATACAAAGCATCCAATCGGGGCAAAAGCTAAACATCGAACGACTCCTTCTTCTTCAACCAGATTTAATACTCACCACCAGCCTGGGCGAGGGGCAGATGGACGTTTCCCCACAACTGCAACGTGCTGGCCTGCCCGTCGTCTTGACTGCGGACTATATGGAGCACCATCCACTCGCTCGTACTGAGTGGCTGAAATTCCTTGCCGCGTTCTTCGAGACCGAAGATCGCAGTAACGAGATTTTCAACTCGATCAAAGCTCAGTATACTGGCTTATTAGAGAAAACCAAAGGCATCGACGAGCGACCCAGTGTATTCTGCGGGGCTCCCTACTCTGGTTCATGGTATGTGCCGGGGGGCGATAGCTTTATTGCTAGGGCGATCCAGGATGCGGGTGCTCACTACCTCTGGGCAGATGATCCTAGCCGAGGCAGCCTTCCGCTCGATACCGAACGCGTTTTCCTCAGAGCCGCAGAAGCCGACTACTGGATTCACCCCAGCCACTACCGCAGCCTCAGCGAGCTCTTCAACGCCGACCCGCGCTTCGCTAAATTTGGTGCTGCGCAGATCAGCCAAGTATTTAATAACACCCGCCAAGTTAGCAAAAACGGTGGCAACAACATCTGGGAACGCGGCATCGTCCACCCCGAAGAAGTCTTAGCCGACCTCATTAAAATTTTCCACCCCGACCTACTGCCAGAACACGAGCTCATCTACTACGAGAATTTGCAATAAATGTGAGTTTTCATTGGCCAACTAGCACCTTGGTATCAGATTGTAAGCATTCCGCCAACTATCGAGACACAGATGAAATCAGCGACTTCCCAGAGACTTGGGGGCTTTACCCTCATTGCGGTGGCGACCTTTACCATGTTCCTACTGAGCATCTGCTTGGGTAGTGTGAACTTCTCGCTGAGCGAAGTGCTGCAGACTCTGCTCGGTCATGGCGATGCCAATGCAGTGCACCGTCAAATCATCCTCGATTTTCGGCTACCACAGGTGCTCACCGCCTTGCTCTCTGGTGCAGCCCTCGGCACGGCCGGACTGCTAATGCAGACGGTCTTTCGAAATCCCTTGGCTGACCCCTTTGTGTTGGGGGTCAACTCAGGCGCCAGCTTAGGAGTGGCCATCGTGCTACTCGCAATAGGTCCAATTGGCTTGAGCTTAACCGACGGCCTCGCTGGCTCGGGGCAGATGCTCTTGATATTCGCCTCAAGTGGCGGCGCGGCAGCAACGCTCTTTATCGTGCTGCTGCTCTCGCGTAGAGTAGACATCATGTCTGTGCTGATCATTGGCCTAATGATTAGCTACACAATCGGGGCTTTAGTTAGCATACTCATGTTTTTCAGCATGGCGGAGCGCTTGCAGTCCTTCATCAATTGGTCTTTTGGCGACTATGGTAACGTGAGCTGGTCGCAGATGCGCTACTTCGGACCCGCGATTCTATGTGGCATAGTCCTAAGCTCTTTATTTATGAAGCCGCTCGACGCACTCCTATTGGGTGAACGTTACGCAGAGAGCCTGGGCACGCGGACGAAACAAGTGCGCTTCTTCGTGCTACTCGGCGCATCCCTACTGGCAGGCACAGTGACGGGCTTCTGTGGACCGATCGGTTTTCTTGGCATCGCTGCGCCGCACCTCAGCCGCTATCTATTCCAGACAAATAATCACCAAGTGCTGATCCCTGCTTCCATTCTTGTCGGCGCCTTCCTCTCAGTCTCGGCCGACTTTGTAGCACGTGGTCCAGGCCTCGACGTGGTCTTGCCTCTGAATGCAATCACGGCGCTCATCGGTGCACCCGTGATCATAGCAGCGCTGGTCAAACAAGGTAAAATGAAGCGACTTTTCTAAGATGGGGGCGCAAGTAAAAATCACAGCAAAGCAGCTAAGTATCGGCTATCAACATAGTGCGGGAGAGACGATAGTAGCTAGCGGGCTCGACTGCTCGCTTCGTGGTGGTGAGTTCGTCTGCTTACTGGGCCCCAATGGAGCTGGTAAATCGACTTTAATCAGAACGCTGGCTGGAATGCAGAAACCATTGGCGGGAGAGCTACGACTCTCAGGCAAAGTAATGCGCGACATCGCACCACGTGAACGCGCACGAGCGGTCAGTGTGGTGCTGACGGAAGCGATGCCCTCAGGTATGATGGACGCTTACTCTCTAGTCTCTCTCGGACGACACCCCTACTCAGGTTGGTTTGGTGGTCTGACTGGTCAAGATCGTGAGCGAATCGATTGGTCAATCGACGCCGTCGGCGCAAGGCCACTAGCCAATCGCCAAGTATCCGAACTGAGTGACGGCGAACGGCAGAAAATATCGATCGCACGGGCGCTGGCGCAGGAGGCAAAACTGATGCTGCTGGACGAACCGACCGCCTACCTTGACCTACCGCGGCGCGTGGAACTAATGTCGATCCTGCGTAATCTGGCACATCAAGAAAATCTGGCATTACTTCTTTCAACACATGACCTTGACCTAGCACTACGTTTTGCGGACAGAGTCTGGTTGATGACGCCAGAAGGCAACCTGTTGCAAGCTGCCCCCGAAGCACTAGCCCTGAACGGAAAGTTTGCGGAAGTTTTTGCTACTGAAAATCTAGATTGGGACGTAAGCACAGGTAGTTTTCGTGCTCACCCGATGGCGTGCTTAAAGGTAAGATTAGAAGGCCAATGCATAGAAAGAGTATGGACACAGCGCGCGTTAGAGCGACTAGGCTTTGGGATTTCAGAGGATGATGGGAAGGTAGCCTTTTCTCTGAAAGTGAATAAGAATTCGTGGGAGGTCGAACGGTTCGGCCTCAATCAAAATTTTGAAAATATTGAATCCTTGATCGAGTGGATACGCTCAGTGGATTGGCAGGAGTGAAATAGCGGCGAGTATGCTTGCCAGACGCACTTAACATATTGTCTCACTAGCGTCCATTTGAAGGTCATTGGAAATAGTAGCGATGGCCTGTACGAGCAAAGCCGCCAGCACAAAGCAAGCGGCAAGTCTTTCAGACCGATGCAATTTTGATCATGATAAGTTTCCAGAGGCGCCCTATAGAGGGTAAAGTTATGAAAAGGCACTGAAAGCACGTGAAGATACCTCTAGTCTTCATTAAATTACTTTTTCTTTTTCTTTTTAGTACTCTTCGAATCTAAGTGAATCAGCCCCTTTGGATTGAGTTTTAAAAAGTCCCGATGCATTTGCTGTATCTTAGCGGAGAACTCGGGGTTCCCCATTAAGTCGTCTGTCTCGAAGGGGTCCTGCTCCAGGTTGTAGAACTCATGAGGCTGCCCATCTCTTTTCAAAATCAACTTCCAAGCCTCATCCCGGTAAGAGAGGTCACCTTGCCCCTTGATTGTCTGTGTCATTAAGCTGATACGATGAGGTGTCGATATACTACCCTCCAGTTGGTGTTTAAAACTAATACTATCGCGAGCTTGCCCTTCGGGGACCTCAAGGCCGAGCAGGTCACACAGAGTCTTATACAAATCCTGAATGCCGGTTAGATGCGGATACACCTCTCCACTCAAAACAGCTCCCGCAGGCCAACTCATTATCATCGGGATGCGGTGCCCACCTTCGTAAATCGACCCTTTTTTACCACGGTAGCCACCACTCGCATCGTGGCCCAAATGATCGGAATAATCTAGGCCCCCATTATCGCTGGCGAAAATAACGAGGGTATCTTCCAACTTTCCGTGCGCCTCAATTTCAGTAAGAAGCTTGCCAACGATCAAATCGAGTTCGTAGAGCATATCAAGGTGCTCTGAGGGGAATTGCCCCTTAACGGGCATTCCGAAAAAATCAATCGGTGGTGAGTGAGGAATGTGTGCCGTTTCGGTGCAAAAATACATAAAGAAGGGCTTCTCGCTTCCGCTGGCTTTATTCTCGGCCATATGACGATCTAAAAAGGCAATCGCTTTATTCACCATATCAATCGCGTAATTGTTACTTTCCCAACTTGGATCACCGAAACCATCATGTTTTGGACTGATTTTGGAAACCCCGTTGCCATTCGGATATTCACCAGCCTTCCAGTCCACCAAACTTTCCTGATCGCCGAGCATCAAGTCGTTCTCAAAGTAGGCATAGGGATTATCCTGAATGCCCGCAGGTGTGGTAAAACTGTAATTAAAGCCCATATCCCTAGGCCCACCAACGAGTGGCTTAGATAAATCAATCGTATCTAGAGGCGGGTGCCAGCTTTCGTCAAATCCGGCACTTGGGTCTTTCGGATACACATGTGCCCCCGTGTGCACCTTACCAAACATGGCAGTGTGATAGCCCACACCCATTAGGATTTGCGCAAGTGTTAGCTGCCCCTTCTTAAACTGTG
>QOOZ01000012.1 GCA_003331195.1 Puniceicoccaceae bacterium
ATAGGTAGTATAAACGAATCGCACAATTATCTCAAACCGAAAAACAAATCATTATTTAGCCGTCATTTCCGCTCTGGCATTTTCATATGCATGGAGGGCGCATTGCGAGCAAGCTGTGCGAACATCGGCGAAGAAGTCGTTGCCCTTATCATCGATCAGAATATAAGCGGGGAAGTCTTCCACTTCAATCTTCCAGATGGCTTCCATTCCGAGTTCAGGGTATTCAAGCACTTCGACATTTTTAATATTATGCTCCGCCAGCAAAGCAGCTGGCCCACCGATGGAACCAAGGTAGAAACCGCCGAATTCCTTACACGCATCTGTGACTTGCTTTGAGCGATTACCTTTGGCTAGCATAATCATAGAGCCGCCCTCTTTCTGGAAAGCTTGCACATAGCTATCCATACGCCCAGCAGTAGTTGGACCGAAAGAACCAGAAGGTTTACCAGCAGGCGTCTTTGCAGGGCCCGCGTAGTAGATCGGGTGATTTTTCAAATACTCAGGCATGCCTTGCCCCTGATCAAGACGTTCTTGAATTTTCGCATGAGCGATATCGCGCCCAACGATGATTGTGCCACTCAGCGAAAGCGGTGTAGCCACGGGGTATTTGTTCAGCTCGGCAAGAATGTCTTTCATCGGGCGATTCAAATTGATCGCAACGGGATCTTTTGGCTTCGCAATCTCGCCTTCAGCAGGGATAAAACGACCGGGGTTTTCTTCGAGCTGCTCAAGCCAAACACCGGCCTTGTCGATCCTTGCCTTTACGTTGCGGTCCGCGGAGCAAGAAACACCAAGCCCGACGGGGCAAGAGGCACCGTGACGCGGCAGACGGACGACGCGCACATCGAGGGCAAAATATTTACCGCCGAACTGGGCGCCGTAGCCCATCTTGCGCGTGAATTTTAGCAGCTTGGCTTCTAGCACAGTGTCACGGAAGGCCTGACCGTACTCATTACCCTCCGTTGGTAATTCATCGTAGTATTTAGTCGAAGCCAGCTTGACCGTTTTCAAGCATGACTCCGCTGAGGTGCCGCCTATTACAAAAGCAATGTGATACGGCGGACAAGCGGAGGTGCCAAGCGTGCCCATTTTCTCAATGCAGAATTTCTCAAGATTGGCAGGATTGAGCAGCGCCTTGGTTTCTTGATAGAAAAAGGTCTTGTTGGCCGAACCTCCACCCTTGGCCACGAAAAGGAAGTCGTAGCGATCACTGTCCGTCGCGAGCAAGTCAATCTGAGCGGGCAAGTTGCATTCGGTATTGATCTCTTCATACATAGAGAGCGGTGCCATCTGCGAATAGCGCAAATTCTCCTTAGTGTATGCATTATAGACACCTTCGGAGAGAGCGGCCTCGTCACCCCCACCCGTCCAGACTCTTTGGCCTTTTTTACCAAGGATAATGGCGGTGCCCGTGTCCTGGCAAAAGGGCAGAACGCCATGGGCGGAGACCTCGGCATTTCGGAGCATAGTCAGCGCGATCGTACGGTCATTTTCCGTAGCTTCAGGATCGTCTAAAATCGCAGCGACCTTCTCCAAGTGCTCCGTGCGGAGGCGAAAGGAGATGTCTTTCATCGCTGTTTCGGCGAGATAGGTTAGGGCCCTCGGATCGACCTTCAGCATAGATTCACCTCCAAAATCAGCGGTTTCGACAAACCCATCTGTGATCAGACGATACTGCGTCTTGTCTTTACCAAGAGGAAATTGCTTTTGGTAATGGAAAGTAGGTGGGGGCTTGGCCATAATTTTGATTCCTAACTTTAGTCAGCCACAGAATTAGACATACTACTTTCATTTATTGCAAGACTGCAGAAGATGTAGTCCCTGCCGCTATTTTGTCATTCAAAATAGGACCCAACTCAGAAAAAATCAAAGCGGCGATATATTCAAGCGGTCTAGGCACCAAGCCTAAGCGGAAACCATGCTTACGCTGCTTAAATAATACTGACTGTATGAAGTTGACCCTGTTAATTGAATAATTTCGAAGCCCTATTACTACAATTTATGCACGCGTTGCTGTTTTTGTTATTCGGGACAGCAGTCAGATTAGAAAAAATTAAATTGCCGTGTATACATAAAAGTATATCAACCAAAAATGTAAAATCAGTGCTTATGTCATTTAATCTATACTGGCAAGATAAAGTTGACCCAGCTAATTAACCAATGCTAAAGCCATTAAATGCAATTTTGTGCACTTTATACGAGTAATGAAATCTGCCTATACCAACACTAATAGAAGAACCAGTAATAGGCGAAAGACCAAACGGCAAGTTCGGCGAGCGAAGCGGGTTCTCTTTGTTGGAGTGATTGTGATAGTCTGCGCGGCAGCCTATTCGATCGTAAAATCAATCGACTCGATGGATACTGCCACAGATGAGGTTCAATTCCCCTATGGTTCCATTCAAGAATTGAGCGACATGGAAACGTTTATGGCGGCCTATCTCGCAGTCAATTGCAAGTCAGACCTACTCGACCGCACGCAAACGATCCACGCAATGGGAACGGTCGAAAGCGGTGGCCATAGCCTATCCTTTACCTTAATCAAAAAACGCCCGGATAAAATGCGGTTCACAATGAAAAGAGGCTCGCAAGAGATCATCTTCGGAGTGAGTGGCGATACTGTTTGGCAGCTCATCCGTGCGCCGCGACAAGAGGATCAGTGCGCACGCATCGAGGGCGAAGAGGCCGTGACATGGATGTCACAAGCTCGCTTCTTCGATTGGATCATCAGCGCGAGCCAAGGCGAAGGTGAAATAGTAGGGATAGAGGTCGAGCAATGGTCTGGTAACGACAGCATTAATGTCAGAGTTATCGATGAGTACGGAAATACTTACGCGATTTTAATCGACCCGCAGACTCTCCATCCACTCGCCGAAAGACTGACCCTACCAAATGGTAAAGTAACCGAAACCATTTTTAACGATTATCGCGATGTCGATGGCCTACCAACACCCTTTCAATTGACTATATCGAGAGAGGGTAAAATCGTGAGCAAAATCCAGCTTAATAACGTAACCATTAATGCGGGCATACTCTCTCATTTATTTGAATTACCAAACGCTCTGCAATAGGAGCTCCTTGGCTTAGGCCAAAAGAATCATTTAAATAATTATCCATGTGTTCTACTCCGCTACGACTTCATTAAAATGATCATTAGCACGGCGAGGATTAACCTATAAGCTAGCTGGATTAAAACTACGATCTTGAGGCGCGGAATTAACAGGTCATCACTGACTACGAACGAAGAAAAACTTTATATTCTTTTGCTCTATACCCGGTTTTTTATTTCGACTCAATTCCACCCTCAAGAAGAGTAGGTACTTGCAGGAGTAACTGATCACGAGGGATTTCAACTTCGCTGCCTTTTGAGAGGTCGCGAACCTTGACTACGCCGCGCTCAAGTTCTTCGCTACCGTAGATCAGGGCAAAGCGGGCACCGGATTGGTTGGCTAATTTAAACTGCTTAGCGAAACCTTGGTTTTTGAATGGATACTCGATTTGATAACCGACCGCGCGTAGCTGCGCAGCGTCGGCCAATGCGACAGCGCGTTCACCCTCACCACCAATGATCGCGATGAAATCAGGGCTTTGAATATATTTCGGAATTAGCGATTTGCTTTCCAGCAGATCGACTAAAGTGACATCGCCCATCGCGAAACCGACTGCAGGTATATCGGGACCTCCAAGTTTTTTGACGAGAGCATCGTAGCGCCCTCCCCCAGCGAGTGCGCGGCCTTCGCCGCTGGCTTCAAAAGCCTCAAAAACAAAACCAGTATAATAAGCTAGCCCGCGGACGATCCCGAGGTCAATCTGGATAAAGTCACCCACGCCAGAGGCCTTGAGGTTACGCAAAAGTTGAGACCATTCTTCAATGCGAGCATTGGCTACGGCAGCGAGGTCGCCTTCGAGAGGCAAGTTCTTGATGTAGCTACGTAATGTATCAAAATCGTCAATAGCAATGGCTTCTTCAATCCTACCAAGAAAATCTTCGGCTTCATCGCCGAGTATGGATGACAACCTTTCGATCGTTTTTGTGCGATCTGTGCGCTCCAACTTATCAATGATGCCAAGCACACTAGCGCTGCCTGCTTCGTCGAGTCCCTCGGCGGCTAACATGAGCAACCAAAGATCACGGTCACTAAGGCGGATTTTGAAATCGCTATTATTAAGGCCGAAGCTTTTTAGCGACTGGCAGAGTAGCGTGATCAACTCAGCGTCAGCTGCGGGGCCTTGTTCACCAAGAATATCGACGTTCAGCTGATAAAAGGCGCGAAGGCGACCCTTCTGCGGGCGTTCGTAGCGATAATGCTCGCCAATATTAAACCATTTCACAGGGCGCTTTAGACTATTGGCCTTTGCACCAATCAACCGAGCTAGCGAAGGCGTCATTTCAGGGCGCAGAGCGACCGCGCGTCCACCGCGATCTTCAAAGTTGAAAAGTTGCCCTACAATTTCTTCGCCCGACTTCTCGATGTAAAGTTCTAAGGGCTCTAAAACAGGCGCATCGTATTCCAAAAAATTAAACGCACGCGCGACTGAACGCCAGCAACCGAAGATGTGATTTCGGCGGGCACATGCCTCTGGGTAAAATTCCCGAAAGCCAGGTAGGGTTTCAAACTGCATAAAGAATATCCCTTAAAAAAATAAAGGGTCGGAAATTAATCCGAATTTAACTCACTCGCCCCCTTCGTGGGCATCGACATCCATGTCTTTAAGCTGCGCTTTCAATTCTTTTCCGGCCTTGAATTTAATCACTGCACGCTTTGGAATAATAACATCCGTTTCAGGCTTATTAGGATTGCGACCGATGCGCGACTTACGAATTTGTACCTCGAAGACACCGAAATTTCGCAGCTCAACATTACGTCCGTCGCTCAAAGCTTTGGCAATGGCGTCAAGAGTAAGCTGCACTGTTTCGCGCACTTCTTTTTGCGGAAAATCAGTTTTGTCGTATATATCTAAAACGATATCTCGCTTGGTAAGGTTATTGGACATCCTAGTGTTAATTTTGGTTTGCTGAGTGAGCTTGCTGAAATGAAAATCGATAGTTATTATGCGTATGATACTTAGGATCAAGAAAACACTGTCAAACTAGAAAAAATGAGTGATAAAGAACCGCCAAGTCCATTTGATGAGATCCAAAAGCAATTGAAAGAATTGTTCAAGGACTCTAATGTTAAAATTTCCGCACACGGATTTCCTGAGGGCGGCCCCTTTTCAGACGAGCAGGAGGAAATCGTGAACGAGCCAGAGGCCGCGTCTGATGGGGGCAAGAGTGCGGAGGCGCTGGAAAATATCCGTAATTTCAAGCTCAAACCAAAAGAAATTCGCGACCATCTAAATCGATTCGTCATTAGGCAAGATGAGGCGAAGAAGGTTTTATCCGTCGCGATTTGCGACCATTACAATCATGTCCGCGCGACTCTCATGGGCAAGCGCGAGGAAACGACCGAATACAGTAAACAGAACATTCTTCTGCTAGGGCCGACTGGTGTGGGCAAAACCTACCTAATGAAAAACCTAGCACGCTTGATCGGCGTACCCTTCGTCAAGGCGGATGCAACGAAATTCTCGGAGACGGGATACGTAGGCTCTGATGTGGAAGATCTAGTGCGAGATCTCGTCAAGGCAGCAGATGGCGACATTGAACTGGCAGAAAAGGGCATCATCTTCGTAGATGAGATCGATAAGATCGCCAGTGAAGGGAGCGCTGGAGGCCGCGATGTCTCTGGACGCGGCGTGCAAATTAACTTACTCAAGCTGATGGAAGAAACCGAGGTCAACCTCTTCAGTCCAAGCGATATGATGGCTCAAATGCAGGCTGTGATGGAGATCCAACGGGGCGGTAAGCCGAAGCGCAAATCGATCAACACAAAAAATATCCTCTTTATCGTGAGTGGTGCCTTCGACAAGCTAGCCGAGTCGATCAAGAAACGACTCTCTCAAAGCGAAATGGGCTTTGGCGCAAATGTGAGTGAAGCGAAAGAAGACATCTCTAGCTATCTGCAACACACAGAGACAAGCGACTTTATCAAATACGGATTCGAGCCCGAATTCATTGGGCGTGTGCCAGTGCGCTGCGCTTGCTCGGCGCTCTCGGCTAAAGACTTAGCGCATATATTGACCACCTCAGAGGGTAGCGTTCTACACCAATATCGTGACGATTTTCGCGGCTACGGGATCGATTTCAAAATCACGCCTGAGGCCATCATGAGCATCGCCGAGACGGCTAGCAAAGAACGCACTGGCGCGCGCGGCATTATGACGGTAATGGAACGACTCTTGCGCGACTACAAATTTGAACTACCCTCAACCGCAATCAAACACTTTGAAGTGACGACTGAAATGATCGCAGACCCGTCGAACTGCCTCAAGGCACTCAAAGAGAAAAACGCCCATCTCCAAAGCACAGTTTGGGAGAATGACGTGAAGCGCTACGGAGCCGCCTTCGAAAAAGCTTGCGGCTTCACGCTTGAGTTTAAACCACTCGCCGTTGAAACCTTGATTAGCGAAGCCAGCGAGCTCGACCAAACGATCCAGTCTATTTGTGAGGAAAAGTTTAAAGATTTTGGGCACGGGCTCACCATCATCAACCGCAATACCGGACAGACCGTCTTCAAGTTGGGTAAACTAGCGATCGAAAATCCAGATAAGGAACTTTCTAAATGGGTGGTTAGGAGTATTAAATGCGTGAAAGAGTCTTCCTAATCAAATTTGGGGACAGGCTCACGCGAATGCGCCAAAGGCTTGAGCCTGTCACAGGAAGCAGATTGTATATAGTTTTAAACGTGGTTTCTGCTGTTCTCCCTTGCTAATTCCTGAACAAGCAGAAGCTTGTCTCCCCATCATATTGCACACGACGCAACTAACTTTCGTTTCACTCCGCTTAGAGCGCGGCCATCATGCCAGAAGGAAAAGCAGTCAACAAAATGTTCGCCTCGATCGCCGGGCGCTACGACCTTGCCAATCACCTTTTGAGCGGAGGTGTGGATTTTTATTGGAGGCGGGTGCTCACCCAAATGGTCAAGGCCTGTAGCCCGAAAGAAGTGGTCGACCTGGCGACAGGCAGCGGCGACGTTGCCTTCAAGCTGCGCGATCGTATAGGCACAGAGGTGCCCGTGACTGGATTGGACTTTTGCGAGCCGATGCTCGACGAAGCCCGCGCCAAGCGTGCAGCCAAGAAGAGCTATTCTGATATCGCATTTGAGTTTGGCGACTGCATGGACTTACCATTGGAAGACAACTCGGCCGACGCATTCACGATTTCATTCGGGGTGCGTAACTTCGAAAATCGCCAGCGTGGTCTCAAAGAAATCCTTCGCGTACTTCGCCCAGGAGGCCGCCTTTTCGTGTTAGAATTCTCGCAGCCCGACAAATGGTTCTGCCCAATCTACTATTTCTATCTTAAATTCATTCTGCCTTGGGTAGCTGCCATTGCCACGGGGGATAAGAGTGCCTATGATTACCTCGCAGGCACGATTGAAGACTTTCCAAGCAAAGAAGCCTTAACGGAACAACTTAAACAGGCCGGTTACGAGACCGTCAAAGCGACGGGGCTAACTTTCTCAATCGTGGCTATACACGAAGCGCAGAAGGCATAACAAAGCAAGCGACTGAGGACGCCTGAAGCCAGCCACAAAAAACACATAATTAACTATCTCATACTCGACTTTGAATACTTGGCAAGAAGGGCATACAAATACGGCTGGTATTACGCTACGGAGAGTTGACGGATCTAGCGTTCCTCAATACATCAAATTATATGGGTAATAATAGAAACAAAATCGGCCGTTGGTATGTAGGCTTTGGCATCTTTTTAATCGCTTGCGGGCTAGCCGGTTACGCCTCCAATCCTGTAGCCGCAAAGACCGCGCTAATGTCTGGTGGGACTTTTGGAACACTCAGCGCGTTTTGGGGATTTTGGATACTCAAAGGTGGACGCCTACTCGCGCTTCTAGCAGCTGGCATAACAACGCTCATGCTCTGCGCTGCCTTCACTTGGCGCTCCGTCGTCAGTTGGCAGGCATACTCTGAGGGCGAACCAAAGCTGTTCGCCGCAACATTGATCACTGGAATGCTGTTAGCATCCGTGTGCTCACTCGTTCAACTACTTCGCAGCCATAAATCGGTGCTGGCAAAAGACTGATCACATTATGCAAACCCACTCGAAGCTACGCCACATCAATGTGATTCATTCTCCCAAAAGCGGGTTGTTGCAGGTAAACTGCGAGCTAAAAACAGGGCGAAAAATCTACCAGATACCAATCGCTCCATCGACCAGCGAATCGCCACCCCATGGCGCAGGTTCTTTTCACGATCCCGCACAACACGCTGTCTACATGGACCGGGTAGAAGCTCTTTTGCAGGGCGGATGAGTCAGTGGAAACAAATTAATTAAGGATTCCTAAAAAAGAGCAATGGAGCGAAGCACTTGTTATGGCGCTTTGCATACCGATCAGCCAACACATTATCGCTTAGCTGATCCGCTAATAGGTCAGCAGGATGGTTTAATATGACGCTCAAACAACTTCCGATGCTTGGTTATTCGTCCACTCACCCGCTTACGCCATAAGCAGAAACTGCCCGGCTTTAATTCCCGCCTCATAAGTTTGATCACCTCAGATTCGGAGAGACCCGTTCGCTCTTTGATCTGGTCAAAGGTGGTTCGATCCTCCCAAGCCATGCGCACCACAGCGTTGGCTTCTGCATCACTAAAATTTTTAATTTTCTGACTCATTTAATTGGAATGTGGTTTGTCGGCTTAGAGGCTTTCTTTTCAATGGCTTCGGGCGGTTACGATTCTCAGATTTTTTACGGCTCCCGTGGCGATGCATGACTTCGTGAGCGCAATTCCAATAGTCGTCCCGTTGACGTAGTATTGCAAACTGTGCGCGCGCAAATTTAACCGCTTCCTTGTGGTCGACAATAGGTAGCGGATAATCACGCCCAAGCCGACATTGATATTTCGACTGCATTTGGTCTGGAAGTAACCATGGCTGATGGATCGCTTCACCCTCAATGCCCGCAAGTTCGGGCACCCATTCTCTGATAAATATACCCTCTGGATCGTGATCCATACCTTGTTTGACTGGACTATAGATACGCAGTGTGTTGATCCCAGTTAAGCCGCTTTGCATCTGAATCTGGGAATAATGGATACCCGGCTCGTAGTCGATAAATTGACATGCCAGCCAATCGCGAAACATACGCCAATCCAACCAGAGGTGATAACTGGCGAATGATACCAACATCGCACGCATACGGAAATTGATCCAGCCGCGCCGTTTTAAGGCCCGCATACAAGCATCGACGAATGGATAGCCCGTACGGGCTTGCTGCCAAGCTTCCAGTCGAGCGGGATCGTTTCCATTGTCACGCAATGTTTCGCACGCGCGGTTAAACGCACAAAATTCGATCGCTGGCTCCGACTCTAGCTTTTGTATGAAGTGGCAGTGCCAGTGGCAGCGTGAGAGGAAGGCGCGCGCAGCAATCTTCGGAAGAGTGTCACCTGCTGCGGCTCGTATCCTTTGCACCGCAGTGCGCATTGAAAGACAGCCCCAAGTCAAATATGGACTCAGCCTCGAACAACTATCGAAAGCCGTGTTGGGACTACTCATTTCGCGGTGGTAACGAGATCCACGACCCATTGCAAAACTCTCTAAAATGCGCAGACCATCGCTCTCACCGCCTTGCAATTGAGACACGCGATCAGTGCGTATTAGACCTAGCGACTCAGCACTTGGTATTTGCACGTCGCCATCCGAAAGCATCGGACCACCAATATTTCTGGCGGGCAATGTAATCGGCTGACTCATCCGCGACTCCCAGACCTTTGACCAACCGTCGCGATCTTCGAGACGACGGACGACTCCGTTTTGCGGCGTTTCTTTGAGCGCAACTCCTGCCGCCTGAGCCCAATTGGCTAATCGTCGATCGCGGCGATAGCTCAGTGCATTACCGGTCTCTTCGTGTGCAAAAATTTGAGAGAATCCAAATCGCTGATGTAATCTCCGGAAAACATCACACACCTCCCCTTGCTGAATGAAGAGACTAACTCCGAGTTCTTCTAAGGATGCATTCAAATCAATCAAAGATTCTCGAATGAAATCCCAATGTAAGGCATCAAAATCGGCAGCCTCGATCACCTCAGGTTCGATCACATAAACGGGTAAGACCCGCCCTATTTCCGCTGCATCAGTCAGAGGCGCATGATCTAAAACCCGTAAGTCTCGCTTGAACCAAACAAGCGTTAAAATATCATCACTCACGATGCCTTACCCTCCCGACGACAGCGCTGTGAGCAATAAACGACCTCTTCCCAGCAACGCTCCCACTTTTTACGCCAAGCGAAGGGGCGCCGACAAACAGGACACAACTTTTCAGGAAGATCTTGCTTACGAACTGCTTTTCCATGACTACGCACTTGTATTGAACGCACAAACGCTCCAAGCCTTTCATTTTTCATACGCTTATTTGACATCGAAGCAGAAATCCCGATCGTGGGGACAATGATCTATCTTCAATATCTCTTACAAATCGTCGCTGGCCTTGGAATTTTTAACGTGTGGCTCCTTCGATTTGGCCAAGACACAGAGTATCGAGGAGGCAATGCATCGAACATGAGAGAAGAATTCGTGGTTTACGGTTTACCAACAGTCGCCCTCTACATTATAGGCTTCTTGAAGATAGTGTCTGCGATCGGACTCATTGCTGGGATTTTTCTACCATTATTAATTGCCCCCTCAGCGATCTTGCTTGCAGCTCTGATGATAGGTGCACTTGTGATGCACTTTAAAATTAAAGACCCTTTTAAAAGGTCTATCCCTGCGCTAATTATGCTAACACTCTGCGTGGTAATTCTCCTACTGGCCTCTTAACTTAAACGATTCGCAAAGCCCACAACCAAGCCTGCGTTGATTAACATAAAGCTGAACGACGGCAGACATTGCAACAAGCTGTCGCGTATTAACAGGCGCACACCAAACCCGAGCAGCATCTGAATACTCAATCCGAGCGCTGCTATGAGGCCGGCAACAGGGATGAACAAAAAGCCGACGAGCAGGCCAACTGCACCTAGAATCTGCAGGTATCCAGTGATCTTACGAAAGCGAGCAAGGCGGTAACGTTCAAACTCCACTACCATGTGACCGGAGAGGACACAACATGGACCATAGACCAGAAAAGCTATGGCAGTGAGAAGACAGAAGAAATCAAACATCGGTAAATTACCGTCG
>QOOZ01000013.1 GCA_003331195.1 Puniceicoccaceae bacterium
CGATAGCGACTTCTCTGCGATCGGCGAGGAGGCTTTTACTCCTGACTCTAATACCCAGAATCAAGCGATTTTTATTAGCGAGCACATTCACAATGGAGATCTTCACTGGGAATTTGGAGCACGCGTAGAAAATCAAACTGTTGATCCTGATGATCAAGCTGTTGTTCCTGCTGGCCAGGCTACTGCTGGCCAGGCTAGAAATCTTGGTAGTTATTCTGATAACGCGCTAAGCCTTGGCGTGAGCGCTATTTGGAATTTTGCAGAAAACCAATCTTTGACTCTATCTTTGCAGCGCTCTCAAAGGCACCCTACTTCGACAGAGCTCTACTCATTAGGAGCGCATATTGCAACAGACCAATATGAGATTGGCGATGCTGCCCTAGGACTGGAAACAGCTTACGGAATAGACCTCCGCCACAATTACAGTGCGGGAAATTGGTCGACCACTGTTTCAGCTTTTTATACCACTTTTGACGATTATATCTACTCTAGAAACCTAGGAACCCAAACCACCATAACCAACGATGAGGTAGACTCTCCACACTTTGGGGAATCAGTAAATTACGACAATTACCGATTCGAGGCAGTCGATGCCTTATTCTATGGCTTTGAAGCCGAGGCAAATTACATTGCCTACCAATCTGAAGGAAGCACCGTAACTGTAGGGCTCTTAGCAGACTATGTTCGGGCGACGAATGAAGATGATAACACTAACTTGCCAAGAATCACACCCATGCGGATCGGTGGTAAGCTTCGTATAGAAAATGGGGCATGGGTTGTCGGGGCATTGCTACGCCAAAACTTCAAGCAGTCGAAAAACGCGGAATTTGAGAGTGAAACAGCCTCATTCTCTGAGCTACAATTTGATCTCTCGCACAGTACCGAGCTAGAAGGGGGTGAACTTACACTTTTTGCACAAGGGCGTAACTTGCTTGATGAAGACATTCGCCGCCACACATCATTCATTAAGGATAAAGCACCCTTACCGGGAAGCAGCGTAAATGTCGGCTTAAGCTACAAGTTCTAGAAACCGTTAATTATAAATTTCCAAGCCCTGCGGCGGTCTTAGACCCCGCAGGGCTTTTTTGTTCTTACAACAACCGCACCTAGCTAGCGCTGTCTTTAAGGTCAAAATTAATCTCCTTAATAACTAATCACAGACTCCCAATCGACTTCTTAGCATCATAAAGTGTTGCACAATTAGTAGAAAACATTTGCGTAATTTCATGCCTGATTCTTCCAGCAAATTGTTTGTTACAGCCATCGATCGCCTCAAGGCCAGCGGAGGACGCATGACAAAAAAACGCGAGGTTTTACTGGGCGCATTACTAACCTTTGACCGTCCGGCTTCGGCTGAAGAGATACGCGAAAGAGCCGAACTGGCCCAGTCAGACCTCGTCACAGTTTACAGGAATCTCGAAACCTTTGAAAATATAGGTATACTTCAACGTGTGCTCCTAGAAAATGGCACACAGCTTTTTGAATTAACCGCCCCCGATGAGCATTATCATCATCTGATTTGCCGAGAATGCCATAAGACGGAGAAACTTGATCTTTGCGTGAACAATACGGTCTTTAACCAAGCAAAAAAGTATGGCTACACTCAAATCGCCCACTTAATGGAAGTATACGGGATATGTGGTGACTGCGAGAGTCGAGCTTAACTGATACGTTACTAATCGTCCCCGTGACAGCAACTGCTCTTGCGACACAGTCGGAAATTTCGAACATGGGCACTCGCTAAGAAAACGCCGCCTATTGCATTTAACCAAACACCTGCTTGCATGGGGATCGGTTCGGCAGATAGGTCCCGCACGCAGGTTTCGCAATCTGCCGAAGAGACCGCGACATCCCCTTCGCTAGCGTAACATACACGCTCTTGGACCAAAGCAAATAGTAGGATTGATAAGCCGATTGCGCTCAATGCAAGCACCACACGATCCTTGTGGTTACGGCAACCCATGAAGACCGCAAAGATTGTAGTCGGCAAAACTAGGAAAATCATCCAGAGGTGGAAATCCTGATGCACAAAAAAGCTAGTCGCGATAATGGGAATCGCCATGATCAAAATCGGAGTTAACAAACAGTGTATCGCACAAACCGCAGCCATCCCGATCGCGAGATGATCGAGCCAACCGTGGCGGCGGGGAATGCTAGCATTTGTGATTTTCATACAATTTTGTGAGAAAATAGATGATTGCTATCGTATTATTTGCAAGTTCCTTTCAATAAATTTATGCGTGTGGACATCGCCTCAGCATATAAAAATCCGAGCTTTAGTAAAAGACCTTATCCAGAAACAAGCCTTTTGCCGGAGCCGTCACGATGCGGTGGGTCCGCTTTTTCGATTCGAGGATCTCAGCGATGTCGTCGGGCGTGAGGCGCCCGCGCCCGACAGCATAGAGTGCTCCAGCGATGCTGCGCACCATTCGGTAAAGAAAACCACTGCCTTCGGCATCTAAGCGGATAAACTTGCCTCGTTGCTTGAGCTGCAAGCGACTTACAGTTTTTACCGGATTCGGGTCATTCTCTTTCCCATGCGTCGCACTATAGGCGGAAAAATCGTGCGTGCCCAGGAGGCGATCCGCCGCTACTTGCATTTCCTTGAGGTCGAGCGGCAGATCGCGGCAGGCCCAAACGTAGCGGTCATCGACGGGGTCAGCACGCCCCAAGTAATAGTTATAAAGGTAGCGCTTACCCGATACAGAAAAGCGGGCATGAAAATCGTCGCTGACAGATTTTGCGGACTTGATGCGGATCGACGTGGGCAAAATAGAATGAAGTGCACGGATTAGCTTTTCCGGTTCGTGCAACCACTCCGCATCGAAATGGAAACACTGCCCACGTGCATGTACACCCGCATCCGTCCGCCCGCTCCCGTGCAACTGAAGCGGTCGATCGAAGATCTGCGTGAGTGCCGCTTCAATATGGTTTTGCACGGCACCACCACTAGGCTGGCGCTGCCACCCATCGAAATCAGTGCCATCGTAGGCGCATGTGCATTTCCATCGCATTGAGCATGGACTCTTGCCAAAGCACGAACGAATGCAAGGCTAGCCACGATGTATAATCTCGAACTCTGGCAATATGTGCTGCTTATCCTCAGCGCGTTTTTCCTTGGCCTGGGTAAAGGTGGACTTCCTGGCGTAGGTAATTTGACGGTGGTCTTGGCGGCGCTCGTACTCCCAGCTAAGGCATCGGTCGGCATTCTACTGCCGATTTTAATCTCGGCAGATATCATCGCGGTGCTCGTTTACCGACGCCATACCGAGTGGCGCTACATTAGGAAACTCGCCCCCTGGGTGATCGTCGGAATCGTGATCGGCTACTTCATCTTCAGCCGAGTGGACGATGCGCAGGTGCGTTTCTTAATCGGCTTTATTTTACTCAGTATGACAGCCGTGCATTTTTATCGTAAATGGGCGCGCCTCAAGGCATCGGAGGGTGACACACTTCCTCAGCACCCGGCTTTTATTGGAAGCGCAGGGATGATTAGTGGCTTTGCTACGATGGTGGCCAATGCAGCTGGACCTGTCGCGGCACTCTATTTTATCGCTTCTGGGCTACCAAAATATGCCTATATCGGCACCGCAGCTTGGTTCTTCTTGTTAGTCAATCTTTTCAAAGTGCCCTTTATGGTCCATTTAGAGATCATCAATTTCGCATCGCTGCGGTTCAGCGCTAAGTTCATGATCTTCTCCGTGCTCGGCGCCGTGATCGCGCCTTTTATTGTGCGGCATATTAACCAAAAAGTCTTTGAATTCTTGATCTGGTTCTTTGTGATCGTGGGCGGCTTGAAACTTATTATTACTTAAAGCTATGGGCAATAAATCGACACGTAAACTCTGGGCGGCACACATCGCTCGAGGGGGGCACAAGGCCGCACCAAGCGGGACGGCTAGCGTGACGCTTGGCAAACAGTTCTGTGGGCGCGTTCTCGGGATAGACCCTAGCCTGCGTGGCAGCGGCTTTGCCGTCCTCGACTACGGTAAGGACAACACGGCGCAGATAATTGAAGCCGCTACACTCAAGCTGCACCGCAAGCTTTCGATGCCCGAATGTCTGGGCGCGATCGGCAACCAAGTAGACGATTTTTTGAACCAGCACTCGGTCGATCACGTCGCAGTGGAACAGACGATCTATGTGCAAAACTTTCAGACTGCTCAAATTCTAGGGGCGGCTCGAGGGGCGGCGATTGCCGCGGCAGCGATGCGCGGCTTGCCAATTTTTGAGTATGCTCCCTTGCGGGTAAAACAAGCAGTCGTCGGCAAAGGGCGGGCGAGTAAGGAGCAAGTCGCCCGCACCGTACACAATATCACGGGGACAGATTTTGAGCTGCGTTTTGACGAGTCTGATGCAGCGGCAGTGGCACTCTGTCACGCCTTTACATGGCGCGGAGAATAAGTATTTTTTATCTTATGGATACGAATACCAAACTACTTGGGTAGAACTAAATGAGGATCTTTATTTCTGGTGTGAGTTCAGGACTGGGCTATGGCCTAGCCAAAGTTTATCTAGCAATGGGCCACGAAGTTTATGGCTGCAGCCGCCGTAAGCCCAAAGATCTAGTCGATCAAGGGCTCTACTTCGCAGCAATCGACCTTGCCGATTCAGGGGTAGGGCCAAGCAAATTTTGTAAACTGATTAACGGGGAGCTCCACTTCGATTTGGCCATCCTTAATGCAGGTAAGCTCGGACAAATCCGTGACATGAGGGAGGCATCGTTGGAGGATTTGCGTGAAACGATGGAGATCAACGTTTGGTCTAACAAGTGGCTTCTCGATTGTCTCTTTGCCGATGAACGAAGTGTCGAACAGGTTGTCGCCATTTCATCTGGCGCATCCCAATCAGGAAGTCGTGGCTGGAACGGATACAGCCTTTCAAAGTCAGCACTGAATATGCTAATCAAACTCTACGCGGGCGAGCGCTCTCAGACACATTTCACATCTCTGGCACCGGGGCTGATCGATACGGCCATGCAGGATTACCTGACAAGCCTACCCCAAGATCCACGTTATAAACCACTCGATATTCTAAAAGCAGCTAAAGGAACTGAGATCATGCCTAGCGGTGAGACCTGCGCCCGCAGACTGATCGAAGCGTTTCCGAAACTTTTACAAGTCGAGAGCGGTAGCTACGTAGACATCCGTAAGCTATGAGGGTCGCTAAAGCACCTTAATGTAATATTCAAAAGCATACCAGCTTTCGCCATAATCCTGCAAGCGGTAGAGACATTCACCTCGCCAGTAGTAAAGATTCGGGGCCGGGTTGTCCCCATCTAGCAGTTTTTCTATAATTGGCAGTGCTTTCCCATAATCTCCCTGTTCCAAATAGACATGAGTGAGCGCAACAGCCCTTTCTAATTGATTGGTTACGCCTGTAAGCTCACGTAAGTGCCGTTTGGAAGACACCGCGGTTTTTTGCATTTCGGGAAGGCTAGGCATGTCAATATTCTTACGAATAAGATCTACTGCTTCCTTTAAATTAGCCTGCTTATAAAGCGATAAAGACCTTAACCACCAACTGTTCATGAGCGATTCCCCATATTTCGAAAGAAAAGCATTCGCCGAACTTAAATCACCGTTCTTTATCCAGTTTTCGACAATTCTGCTTCGTTGCCCTTGATCAAAACCACCTAGCAGGGGATCTTTCGACAGCTCATAACTGATCTCACTGATGAGTGGCTCTTCCTGCAGGGAACTCAAAAACCGAGCACGGAAGTGTGGGTTGATTTCAGAAAGACGCGCCATTTTTCCACGCATTTCGAGGGATACGGCCTGCTCAAGCATGCGATCAAAAGTAGAGTCCATGTCCTCCATTTCGCGGAGGAAAGTCTCACGCCATGCTGAAATGGCTCTTATCGGGTTGATGGGCAACCAAGCAATACCCTCCTCATAGCTGATCACGCCTAGGATTGGCTCAACAAAACGAGCTCGAGTGAAATCGGCAGCCGCCTCTTCTTGGTCCCCGCCACCCGAAAGAATCAGTTCCGCGCGCTGAAAATAAGCGCGCCAATCAAAAGGAGACAGGGCCAGCCAATCATTGATAACCGAACTGGCAGCAATATGGTCCAAGGGCGAAACATGACTATGGATCTCCTTCTGATAGCTAGCTATCCGAACAGAAGAGTGCCATGGTAAGTTAAATGCACCCGCTCCTATCCACACCAAACCGAAAGCGATGAGTGTCACACCAGGAATTCTCCAAAAAGCAATTGGTAGGCTAATTTTAGGGCGATCACGAGTAGGCAAAGCTAAGGCCGCGAAAAGGATGGCAAAGTAAACCGTGCCCGGACGGTGCCCAGATACATCAAACAGCCCGTGGAGTAAAAAGATGATCACCGCGACTAGAGCGAAGAGTCGATAAGTCGCGCTACCACCTTCCGTTATTCCACGACACCGCAAGGCATAGCCAATCAAAAAAACAATCAAAAATCCGATCGCTAACAAGCCACCTTCCGACGCCAACCATAAAAAATCACTTTGCGGATGCAAGATCGGCAGATAGCTAGTAGAAGCCTCCCGATATTGAGGAAACACAGCAGAGAAAGATCCCAGACCAAATCCGCTGAGCGGCGCATCAAACACAAGTTTAGTGGTATCTTGAAAAATCTTTAGGTGGTCGCCTTGATACAGTAGTGAGTCAGAGGTCGCAAAGCTTGAGATTTGCTCCATCGCGCGGTCACTGGTAACCAGAGCCAGACTGAAGGCGATTATCGCTAAAGGTAGACCTATCTTAAAGGGCTTGGACCATGAACGAACACGCAGGTTGGCCAGAAGCCAGATTCCGTTACCCGCGAAATAGAGTAAGGCGAGCAAAGGCGAACCCACCAAGAAAAGGCCTACAAAGCAAAGCGCACTCGCAGGCACACCTACCAAAGGTAAAAGCTTGCGTGTGCGCACACCCTCCATCGCGTAGGCAAAGGTCGCAATGCCCCCCAAGAGAAGCAAGTTAGCAGTCTGGGCAGGGCTTGGGAAAAAGCTAAACACCCCAGCCTCTTCCGCGCCAGGGTAGCGAGCATCGGCTAAATTCCCACGAACTACGATGCCGGCGATTACAGAAAGTAGTATCGACAACCAGAAGAATAACCAGCGACGCCCCGGCAGATTAACCTTCCACTGTAAAGCCGCGTAAAGCCAGGCAAACCCAGCCACAGCCATTAGCCAAGCCTCGAAACTAATCCAAGGCTGCACCGATAAACTCGAAGGCAGCTCCAGTCCGAGCGACTCAATCGCATCTACCCGCCAATCTGCCGTGGGCCAATAAAATTGCGGAACAAATGCAAGTAATAGACAAGCCAGTAAGCCAAGAACGCCGAAGTCTCCTAGCTTGCCTAGCCCGCGACTTGGCGGATGAATCACTAAAGCCATTCCAGATAGGATTAGCGCAAGCCCCAACACCGCCGCATGGTGACTGCCACCAAGGATTACCAATAAGAATACCCCACAAAATCCGCCAAGAAATACTTTGAAGACTGGAGCCTCGCGCTTTATTTTTGGCGACTCAATCCTAGCATGCGACCCGACAGAAACCGACGCAAATGAGTTGCTCGGCTTCGTACTACGCCTTGACTTGGAACGGGCATGATTGCCTTTGGACGAAGATCCAATTTTTCTCCGTTTCAATGAATTACGGCGATGTTTACCTGATCTGGAACCCATTACGTCTCGGAAATGAAAAAAACCTAGGAGCTAACTATAGGCATTGCTTAGTCGAATTCTAGACACTTAGCCAGAAAATCCTATTATTAGACTTAAAAAGACGGCGAACAAAGCCTAAAACTCACAACAAAATGGGGGACATTCAATCGACCCGCATGTAGACACTTCCAACGGGAGATCCATTGTAGTCAGTGCTAATGAAAAACTCTCTCCATCTCCAGGGCTACTTTTTCGTATCGACCTAATCAACTCTGAGGCACTACAACATTGATTTAGACACATGCCACCTCTCCCAAAAAACGACCAAACCATATCCGGTATTCTAGAACGGATCATCTACTTCAATGAGGAGAATGCATACTGTGTGGCCGAAGTGCAGGTGCCGGACAGTAAGCGACCCGTCACCATACTCGGGGCACTTCCTGGCGTGCAATGTGGTGAAACGCTCCAACTAAGCGGCGAATGGACACGCCACCCACAACACGGCGATCAGTTTAAAATCGCCCAGTTTAAATCTAAGCTCCCTGCCTCCGTCCACGGCATTCGTAAATACCTCGGCAGTGGCCTCATCCACGGCATCGGGAAATCTTACGCCAAAAAAATCGTTGATCACTTCGGAGCCGATACTCTCAAAATCATCAGTGAAGATTCTGGCCGCCTCCACGAGATCCCTGGTATCGGCAAGCAAAGGGCAAAATCCATCAAGGTCGCATGGGATGAACAAAGCGCCGTACGCGATGTCATGATGTTTCTTCAGACCTACGGCATCACCCCTTCCCAGTGCGTGCGCTTAGTCAAAAAATACGGAAGCGGCGCCAAGCGCATCCTCCAGGATGAGCCTTACCGACTCGCCGAAGACATCGAACGTATCGGCTTCAAGACCGCTGATAAGATCGCGCTCAACCTCGGCTTTCCCACCAATTCCAAAGAGCGCATTGATGCAGGTATCATGCACACCATGCGCCTGCTTGAAGACGAAGGCCACACCCTCGGGACAGAGACTATGATTCTGGAACAGGCCACCCAACTGCTCTCGCTAGAACCTAAGCTAATCCAGCAGCGCATCCGCGAACTCGACAAGGGGGAGCGACTTTTTAGCATTCAAGCTTACGACCAAAATCAAGTGGCGCTCGGTCCCTCTTTCCAACTGCCCTCTACAGCTGGAGCTGAACAAACTATTGCTAGAGCCATCACCCGCATCGCGCAGACAGCTTCTATTCTGCCCCCAATCAAAAGCGAGGCTGCCGTCGAATGGGCGCAAAGCCGCGCCGGTTTCGAGTTCGCCGAACTGCAGATCGCCGCGCTGCACCATACCCTCGGAGCCAAAGTCTCCGTCATCACTGGGGGTCCTGGCACGGGCAAGACCACTATCCTTCGTGCGGTCGTCGAAATCCTCCGTGCCAAGCGCACCCGCCTCTGCCTCGCTTCCCCGACCGGGCGCGCTGCGCAACGGCTCTCCGAGGCCTCTGGTGCACCGGCAAGTACCATCCACCGCTTACTCAAATACGACGCAGCAACCCGTCGCTTCAAATACAACGAAGAAGATCCCCTACCCTGCGATTTCCTGATTCTTGACGAAACCAGTATGCTCGACACACGACTCGCCGCTAGCCTCTTTCAAGCTATCCCCAGTGGCGCCCACCTCCTTCTCGTTGGGGACGCTGACCAACTGCCCTCGGTCGGTGCGGGTAATATACTGGGGGATCTGATGGCCGCGCCGCCAGCAAAAGTCACTCGCCTAGAAACCATCTACCGGCAAGGCAAAGAAAGCGGCATCGTGACTACCGCGCATGCGATCCTTAAGGGTGAAACGCATCCTGGCATGACCTTTCGCAGCCTTCGTGACCTTGATCCGTCAAAGGACTTCACTTTCATCGAAGCAGAGCAGCCTGAGCAGTGCGTGCAAGCAATCAAATACCTCGCCAAAGATTACATTCCAAAGGCACACGATATAGACCCGATCAAAGACCTTCAAGTCATGTCGCCCATCCACCGAGGTAGTGGCGGTATCACGATTCTGAATGCAGAACTACAAGAGGTGCTCAACCCGAGGAGCAAAGCTGAGTCACGTCTCCACTCGGACCCAGACTACGCACCGGCTACGCAGACTCACTTCCGCGAGAAGACACGCAAGCCGCTACCCGTAGAAATTGAGTACGGGAGTAGCACCTTTAGGATCGGCGATAAAGTCATCCAAACCCGTAATAATTACGACAAAAACGTCTATAACGGTGATACTGGTATCATTAGAGCTATCGCAGCCGACCGCTCTGGCCTGACCGTGGAATTCGACGAAGCCACCGAATACACGAAAGGGGAACTGTCGGAAATCCAACATGCCTTCGCCATTTCGATCCACAAAAGCCAAGGTAGTGAATACCCTATCGTAATTATTCCATTACTCAAACAGCACTTCCTGCTGCTTCAGCGTAACCTTGTTTATACAGGTATTACCCGCGCGCGAAGTAAGGTCTATATCGTCGGCTCGATCGACGCCTACGCGATGGCGATAAAAAACAACGAACAACAAATCCGGCGGACTCATTTGCAAACTCGCCTGCGTAAGGTCTGCGAACATCAAGACTCCGAAGCTAGGACCTGAATCTTGCGAAGATCGAGTTTACCAGTTGCCAGCGTCGGAATAGTTTCTACCCGCTTGATCTCTTTAGGTATCCACAAATTCGTCAGCCCTGCGGCACTCAGTTTCTCTCGTACATCATCGAGCTCTAAGTCCATGGTGGTTAAGATGACCAAGGCCTCACCTTTTGATTCATCAGGTCGTCCGACCACAGCGAGTATGGGCAGTTCTGCATCGAACAAATTATAGGCCTTGACCAAGGCTTCTTCCACCGTGCCATGCGGCACCATTTCACCGGCGATCTTGGAGAAGCGCGAGAGTCGCCCCTCAATAAACAAGAACCCATCCTCATCAAAACGCGCAAGATCGCCAGTGATAAACCACTCATCCTGCTTCACCTCTGCGGTTCTTTCTGGCTCGCCGAGATAGCCTCTAAAAATATTCGGGCCCTTGAGCATCAATAGACCGACCGCAGTCACGTCGATATCCTTCATCGTATCTGGATTTAGAATACGGGCAATATGCCCAGGCATCATCCGACCAACCGAGCCCCGACGACTTCCTTCCGTTGAACTACCGGGGTAGTTTACACCTTTTGGCATCCAAGGCGTGTTTATACTAACCACTGGCGAGGTCTCCGTCAGACCATAGCCTTCCAAATACAAACTTCCAAAATGCGCTTCCCACGCGTCGGCAAAGCCTTCAGGGGTTTTCTCTGCGCCCGCGACTACATATTTAAGCGAAGCTAGTTGTTTTGG
>QOOZ01000014.1 GCA_003331195.1 Puniceicoccaceae bacterium
CATTCTCTGACAATGTATTCGGTCTGGTTGAGTTTAGCACTGAAGAACTTGATGGTGTTGAACAAGACACAGCTGCAGTTGAGCTGATTTACAGCTTCTAAGCTTGTTTTAGCACTAAAACTTAGTTTATTTCTGGGGGCTCACGTTAAGTGAGCCCCCTTTTTTATGAGAACTAAGCAACACAGATTCCTAATTATTCTTTGCCTCGCTCTTCTGGGACCTTGTCTGGGTGCCCTGCAGGCACAAAGCCAGGAAGCAGTCACCCGCGCTGAGTATGAGGCGCTCGCCGCTAAGGTCGCGCAGCTCGAAGCCCGTCTGGCCGGCGTTCAGTCCCAGCAGCTTGACTCGATTACTCAAGAGGTGCTGGCTTCGATGCCAGCAAGCACCAGTAGTCAAGCCAGTCCCAGCCTAATCGAAAATGTCGTGGCTGCGGTCAAGCAGCGCGAACAGGAAGTTAATTTTCCTTGGATGGACAGCGCTAAGTGGGCACCCCTGCGCATGGGGATGAGCCCAGAGGATGTGATCGCGCAGCTCGGTGAGCCCACTCTAGATGAGCCATCGCTGAATCGCCGCATCGATTTTGTCTATACTTATCAAGGGCGACGTCCTGCGACTAATAAGAAAATTGAGGGTAAAGTCCGTTTTTATAAAGGAGAGGCGATTGATATCGAACGCCCAGCGCTCGATTAGGCAATTGCTCATTATCCGGCTTTCTTGAAATCGCCCCGCAGTTTTGCGGGGCGTTTTTTTGTACCTATTCATAAGGGGGCGCAGTTAGGCGAGATATCCTAAATCGAGAAAATCTTTTTCAGGAAGGATAAAAAATCAGGACTCCTGAAGCTTGGCATCAGTACTGCTGACTCATGCTGAAGTCATATTTTATGCTTCATTCTTAATTAGAAAATACTCACATATCATTACAAAATGGAAAATTCATTCAAAAAAATCCTATCGCTGGTTGCTGTAGCTGCGTTCGCTCTTTCTGCGTCCACAGTTCGCGCTGACGATACTGTCAAAGTTGGCATCCTGCACTCTTTGAGTGGCACGATGGCGATCTCCGAAACCTCACTGCGTGACGTCCTCTTGTTCACCTTTGATGAAATCAATGCCAGCGGTGGTGTGCTCGGCAAAATGATCGAGCCCGTCGAGGCAGACGGTGCCTCTGATTGGCCGACCTTTGCTGAAAAGGCGGAAGAACTGCTTGCCAAAGATGAGGCATCTGCCGTGTTCGGTTGCTGGACATCAGTCAGTCGCAAGTTCGTCCTGCCAGTCTTCGAAAAATATAACGGCCTGCTTTTCTACCCCGTCCAGTACGAGGGTGAGGAAGAGTCGCCCAATATTTTCTACACGGCTGAAGCGGTCGGACAGCAAGCCATTCCTGCTGTCGATTACTTGCTCGAAGAAGGGTATACTAAGTTCTACCTGATTGGTACGGACTACGTTTACCCACAGACAACCAACATCGTGCTGTTTGAATACCTACTTTCTAAGGGTATTCCAGTCGAAAACATTGGTGGTGGTATCCGTTATGAGGGTGACGTTGCCGTCTCCGCGGGTAACTACACACCGTTTGGTCACACTGATTTCCAGCAAATTGTTGCTGAGATCAAAGACTTTGCTGCTTCAGGCGATGCCTGCGTGGTCAACACGATTAATGGAGACGCAAACGTACCATTCTTCAAAGAAATTGCCGCTTCTGGCCTGACTTCTGATGACTGCCCGATCGTATCATTCTCGCTTTCAGAGGATGAATTCCGCGGTCTGCCTACTAAAGACCTCGTTGGTCACCTCGGTTGCTGGACTTACTTCATGTCCATCGATTCTCCTGCCAACGATAGCTTCAAGGCGAAGTTCCAAGACTGGCTTGCGACTGATGCGCCAGCCGCAGTGGCCAAAGAGGGCCGTGTGACTTGTAGCCCAATGGTATTGTCTTACAACGGCGTCTACCTCTGGAAGGCTGCAGTTGAAAAAGCGGGTACTTTTGACACCGATGCAGTGATTGCAGCCCTTGAAAGTGGTATTTCTTTCGACGGCCCTGGTGGAACAGTGACCACGCAGAAGAATCACCACCTTACAAAGAGTGTCTACATCGGCGAGACACTTGAAGACGGTCAGTTCGAGATCCTCGAGGTCATGCCTGACGTTTATGGAGAGCCTTGGTTGAAAGGCACTTTTTAGTAAGACGACTCTGCTAGTTAATTCCTAGTGTAGTTGTGGTTTTGTTTGGCGGGGGCTTGTGGGATAATTCCTGCAAGCCCCCCTTCACATTGGTAGCGATAACAATCGTTGCTCTACTCGTGGATAATACCGTTTTTTAATGATACCTCATTTCTCTTTTTTAGGCTGCAGCGGTAAATCCACAGTGAAGCATTGGATCTGTTTACTGATCACTGCCGCAATTCTGACCAGCGCAGCCAGTGCACGGGACGCTCGCACTGTGATGGCTGAACTCATGCAGGCCGAGCGCGCCGAACAGGCTGGTTTAATCGAAGAATTGAGCACCTATGGCGATACGATCATCGCCGATATTTATGAGGCCTGGCGCACGGGCGGAATTTACTTGTTGGAGCAAGACGGGGGCTCGCAATTGCTGCAATTTACCGATGCGCAAGAGTGGGCGCTTGTTCACAATGGGGCTGTAATCAGTTTGTCCGAAGCGGAAGCTGCGGCTGCCAAGAAGCAGCGCCCCGCACGCGCCCTGCGCAAGCAAATGAAGCGCATCATCGATACGCTTGGTCTCAAGGCTGACAACACCGCCTTGCGCATTGACTCGGCGATCAAGCTGGGGCGCAGCCAAAAAGCCGAATTTATTCCAGCCTTGGAGGCGCGTCTCAAGGTCGAGACAGACAAGCAGGTGCGCTCCGCCCTGCAAGAGGCTCTGGCAATCAGTTGGCTAGCGAACGGAGAGGACGCGCAAGTAGTCGAAGCGGTGCAGACGCTCAAGGCCCTGAATTCAGTCGCAGCACGAGCCTTTCTGGAGGAGCTTATGCAAGCGGAAGGGGACAATGAGCGCGTGGACAGTTCATTGTCGGATGCCTGCGCTGAGGCTTTAATCTCAATTGAGCGGCACATGAAGCAACAAGAATTTTTTGGCAGTTTCTTCCGCGGCTTTAGTACAGGATCGGTGCTTCTGATCGTATCCTTTGGCTTAGCCATTACCTTTGGCTTGATGGGTGTGATCAATATGGCGCATGGCGAATTTGTCGCGATAGGCGGCTACGTGACTTTTCTGGTACAAAACTTCTTCATCCAGACATGGGGCCTGAGTAGTTCTGCCTTTGGTTGGTATTTTATCGTCGCCTTGCCGGTCAGCTTCATCGTGGCTGCAGTGATTGGGCTAATAATGGAGGTATCGATCATTCGCTTTCTCTATCGCCGCCCGCTGGAGTCGCTTTTGTGTACTTGGGGGATCTCGATGGTCATGCAGCAGGGCTTTAGGCTCATCTTTGGCGCGGCTAATGTGCAGGTGAATAATCCAACATGGCTCATGGGTAATTTGAGCTTCGCCGGCTTCCAAATGAGTTACACCCGTTTACTCATTATATTAATCGCTTTAGTTGTCGTGGCACTAACTTGGTTATTGCTTCGGCAAACGAATCTGGGGCTACACATTCGTGCTGTTATGCAAAACCGACACATGGCAAGTAGTCTCGGAGTGCCTGTTGCACGAGTAAATAGAATGACTTTTGCCCTCGGTTGCGGACTGGCAGCATTGGGAGGAGCTGTACTATCTCAGATTGGAAATGTGGGTCCATCAATGGGTCAAGCTTACATCGTGGATAGCTTTATGGTCGTTGTAACGGGAAGCGTTGGTAATTTATTGGGTGCGGGACTCTCAGCCATGGGTATCGGCATGGTTGATCAACTACTGCAGCCATCGCTCGGTCCAGTGATGGGCAAGATCACCGTATTTGTGGTCATTATACTTTTCTTACAATGGCGCCCGGGTGGGCTGTTCCCGACGCTCTCCCGCAGTCTCGACGATTAATCGCACAGGCCTATGTTATGAAATTTTCGACCGAGATGAAAAAAGAGATGGGCATCCTGTGCTTAGTCACAGGCTTGCTGATGTTAATTCCCTTGTTCAACGCGGTGGGCCCAGAGTCTGGGCCGCTCTCAGTCAGCGCTTTTCAGGTGTCCTTGTGGGGAAAATACCTGACCTATGCGGTCTTGGCGATGAGCCTTAATTTGTTGTGGGGCTACACGGGCTTGTTGTGCCTTTGCCAGAGTTTATTCTTTGCCCTCGGTGGGTATGCGATGGGCATGTATCTAATGCTTATGATTGGTGAGCGCGGTGCCTACAAAAGCGTGCTCCCAGACTTCATGGTATTTTTGGGCTATCAAAAATTACCGCTCCATTGGGAGCCCTTTTATAATTTCGCCTTTACCGTGGGTGCGGTCCTCTGGGTGCCTGGATTGCTTGCCTTCGTCTTCGGCTTTCTCGCGTTTCGCTCGCGCATCAAGGGAGTGTATTTCTCGATTTTGACTCAAGCGCTGACCTACGCCGCCTGTTTAATGTTTTTCCGTAATGACTTTACCTTCGGCGGCAACAATGGCTTTACCGACTTCAAAGACATTCTCGGTTGTAATATCAACTCAGATGCTACCATCCGGGGGCTTTTTATCGCCACGACCGCACTCATGGTCTGCACTTATTTAATCACCTCTGGCTTGCTGGCATCGAAGCTCGGTAAAGTACAGCAAGCGATTCGTGATTCGGAAAACCGAGTACTTTTTTCTGGCTATTCGACCACCAGCTTTAAGCTGATGATTTTTGTCCTGTCGGCGATGATCGCCGGCGCAGCCGGAGCCTTGTATGTGCCACAGGTGGGTGGTATTAACCCGAGCGCGATGGAGGCGGCGAAGTCGCTAGAGGTCGTGGTGTGGGTGGCTGTGGGTGGTCGCGGAACCAAGTGGGGTCCAGTGATCGGCGCCATACTGGTGAATTTTATCAAGAGCTACACGACGCATGCCTTTCCAGACTACTGGTTAATCATCATGGGTGGAATGTTTGTCTGTGTGGTACTTTTCATGCCTGACGGGATTGTTGGTGTCTATAAACAGGCGAAGTCTTATTTCGCTCGCCAACGTTCACTGGAAACAACTGCTGCATAAACGATGTCGACTCACCACACGCCTCTGTATCGCGACACACCTTTGATTTTATCTGTTTCAGGTGTGACTAAAGCCTTTGATGGATTTAAGGCGATCGATGATTTGAATTTTTATTTAGAAGAGGGCGAATTACGTACCATAATTGGCCCCAATGGTGCCGGCAAAAGTACTTTTATGGATATTATCACCGGGCGCACACGGCCTGATGTGGGCTCGGTCACGATGCACGAAAAAGATGGCCGCGATTACAATTTAGCTAAATTGCGCGAGTTTGAAATCAACCGCCGAGGAATCGGGCGCAAGTTCCAGACGCCGTCGATCTACAAGTCCCACACCGTTTACGATAATTTAATTTTATCGCTCAATAAAAAGCGCGGTGTTTTTGCGACTTTGTTTTATCGCGAATCTAGGGAGGACCGCGAGCGCATCATGGAGGTGCTCAAGACCGTTCGCTTGGATACGCGCGCCAATGACTTGGCGGGCATGCTCTCACACGGGCAGAAGCAATGGCTCGAGATCGGCATGCTGCTCGCGCAAGATCCTCGCCTGCTACTCATCGATGAGCCCGCTGCTGGAATGAGCGATGAAGAAACTGAGCGCACCGGTGAGCTGCTAATGAGCTTAGAGAATAAGCACAGCTTAATTGTGATCGAACACGATATGGAATTTATTCGGCAAATTGCGCGCAAGGTAACTGTCTTACACCAAGGGCATGTGCTCAAAGAAGGCTCCTTCGAGAGCGTGAAAGCTGATCCCGAGGTCATACAGGTCTACTTGGGCCGGCAGGGTAAGCGCGCGGAGAACAATTAGAAATAGCTATGAGCTCAAGCGCAGAAAACCCTCCGAGCCAAGCATTGCTCTCCGTTAGTGATCTAAAGGCGAGCTACGATGAGTCCATCATTTTGCGCGGTGTCGATTTAGAGGTGCCACCTAATTCAGTCGTGGCGCTCTTAGGACGTAACGGAGTGGGGAAGACCTCCTTGCTACGCAGTATCATGGGCCTGATGCCGCGCACGGAGGGCAAAATTTATTTTGAGGGAAAATCGATCGGAGGACTGCGCGGTGACCAACGCGCACGACTTGGATTGGGCTACGTGCCTCAGGGCCGCGACATTTTCCCGAACCTGTCCGTGCTAGAGAATCTCGAGGTTAGCCTTAGTATAGCTGGCAAGGCGGGCAAGGAACGGCTCGAACAAGTATACACTCTGTTTCCAGTGATTCATGAGATGCTTGCCCGAAAGGGTGGCGTTCTGTCTGGGGGTCAGCAGCAACAACTTGCGATCGGCCGCGCATTACTCACAAATCCAAAACTGCTCATTCTCGATGAGCCGACCGAAGGGATTCAGCCTTCGATTATCGACCAAATTGAGGATGCCATCCATCTGCTTAAAAAAGAGGGGAACTTGAGCATTATTTTAGTCGAACAATATCTTGATTTTGCTAAAGCTGCTAGTGATAAATTCTATATCCTCGATCGCGGAAGTGTGGTTCTCACGGGTGAGTCCGAAGAACTCACTCCGGACGTGATCGGCAAGCACTTGACTGTTTAATTTCCTTTTAACCTATGCACCTCACTCCTCGAGAACAAGATAAGCTCATGATCGTCGTAGCGGCTGACTTGGCGCGACGTCGTCAAGCCCGTGGTTTGAAACTAAATTATCCGGAGTCTATTGCCGTCATCACTTACGAGATACTAGAAGGTATTCGTGATGGGAAAACCGTCGCTGACTTAATGAGCTATGGCACTAGCATTCTTAAACGTGATGATGTCATGGAGGGCGTGCCTGAAATGATCCATGAAGTGCAGGTCGAAGGCACTTTTCTAGATGGCACCAAATTGGTCACTGTTCATAATCCGATTCGATGATACCCGGCGAATACAAATATTCTAATTCCGAAGCCTTGATCTGTGGTAATCTTGGTTTGAAAACCATTACAGTTAAGGTAGCTAATACGGGAGACCGCCCCGTGCAAATTGGTAGCCACTTTCATTTTTATGAAGTGAATTCATCGCTCGAATTCGACCGTACCGCGGCCAAAGGCTTTCGCCTAAACATTGCCGCGGGCACCGCAGTCCGCTTTGAGCCCGGCGACATTCGTGAAGTCGATCTGGTAGCCCTTGCCGGTCAGCGAAAGGTCTTTGGACTAAATAACAAAGTCGATGCGCAGCTCGATTAGCGATCAATTATAATTTACTATACATCATGAGCCTTGAATTTACTCGTCGTCAATATGCCGAAATGTTTGGTCCGACTGTAGGTGACCAAGTCCGCCTCGCAGATACCGAGCTTTTCATCGAAGTGGAGAAGGACCTCATTGCCGAAGCCGGTGGTTATGGTAACGAGGTTAAATTCGGTGGCGGGAAAGTGATTCGAGATGGGATGGGTCAATCGCCTCTTGCCTTGGATTCAGACTGCCTAGACCTAGTCCTAACCAATGCGACAATTATCGATCCGATCCTTGGGATCATTAAAGCAGACATCGGAGTGAAAGGTGGCCGGATCGCGGGGATTGGTCACGCGGGCAATCCTCTCATTCAGTCCGGTGTGACTGAAGGTATGGTGATTGGCGCGGGTACGGAAGTGATCGCAGCCGAGGGTCATATTGTGACTGCTGGCGGATTCGATTCGCACATACATTTTATTTGCCCGCAGCAAATCAACGAAGCGCTGACGAGCGGCGTCACTACGATGGTAGGCGGAGGTACTGGGCCAGCAACCGGCACTAATGCCACGACTTGCACACCTGGCGCTTGGAATATTCACAAGATGTTGGAGTCCGCTGAAGCTTTCCCTATGAACCTTGGCTTTATGGGGAAGGGCAACGCTTCCAACCACGAAGCTTTGCGTGAGCAAGTGGAGGCTGGTGCGATGGGCCTAAAGTTACACGAAGATTGGGGTACCACTCCGAGTGCAATCGATCACTGTTTAACTGTGGCCGACGAGATGGATGTGCAGGTTGCCATTCACACCGATACTTTGAATGAGTCTGGTTTTGTCGAAACAACGATTGGCGCATTCAAAGACCGCGTCATCCATACTTTCCATTCGGAAGGAGCGGGCGGTGGGCACGCACCTGATATTTTGAAGGTCTGTGGACAAGCTAATGTCTTACCGTCTTCGACTAATCCGACACGGCCCTACACCGTTAATACTATCGATGAGCACCTCGATATGCTGATGGTCTGCCATCACCTCGATTCAAAGATTCCCGAAGATGTGGCCTTTGCCGAATCACGTATCCGCCCGCAGACGATTGCGGCCGAAGATATTTTGCACGACCGTGGCGCGATTTCAATCATGTCGAGCGACAGTCAGGCTATGGGCCGTGTGGGCGAAGTCATTATTCGCACCTGGCAAACAGCCGATAAAATGAAGAAACAATTCGGCAAGCTGGAGCCAAAGGGGCATCCAGCGGCGGATAACTTTCGCGTGCTGCGCTACATCGCAAAGTATACTATCAATCCGGCTATCGCCTGTGGATGTGTGGCCGATGTGGGTAGCTTAGAGGTGGGTAAGCTCGCCGATATCGTTTTGTTTAAGCCTGCTTTCTTCGGGGTTAAGCCAGAGCTCGTGCTCAAAGGTGGGCTCATTGCCACGGCTAATATGGGAGATCCTAATGCATCCATCCCGACACCACAGCCAATGTATTACCGCCCTCAGTTTGCGGCTTTCGGTAAAGCAATTTCGAACACTTCAATTACTTTCCTAAGTCAAGCGGCCATTGATGCGAGCGTGCCGGAAGAACTGGAATTGAAGAAGCTGATTCGTCCGGTTTCAAATACACGTAACATTTCGAAGCGTGACATGGTATTGAATAATTATCTCCCCGATATCGAAATTGACCCTGAAACCTATACGGTGACCGCTGACGGCGAGGTCTTACATTGCGAACCAGCCGACTTGTTGCCTATGGCGCAGCGGTATTTTTTATTCTGATAATATATAGGTATGACTATCTTGTCGCTATAACTATTCTGCACAAACGCGACCGGATCGCCGCCACGATAAAAAATGCACCTCATTACCCAAGCAATCTCCCAAATTCCCGAAAGCCTGAAGTCTATTTCGATTCCGGTGGATCGCCACAAGCTTGCCCGCCGTCGCTGGCGTGGCACGGCGACCGATGGTACCGACTTCGGTTTTGATGTGGGTGACGCACTCGCACATGGCGATTGCGTCTATACGGCAGAGAGAAATGCCTATGTGATCGAGCAAATGCCTGAAGATTGTTTTTTAATAGCTCTGAAAGAAGCCAAGGAGAGCGCGTGGATTGGCTGGATGATTGGCAACCTGCATTTTAAGGCTGCTTTTAGTGAAGAGGGGTTGCTCGTCCAAGACGACTTGGCGGTCGAACAAATGTTGGATCGTGAGCATATCCATTACCAACGCGTGCAGAGAATCTTCCAGCCGAGCAAGCAAGCGGGGCACTCGCACGATCACGACCATGCGCATAGCCATAGCCATAGTCATTAAGTGATGGATGAAGCAGATCAGTCTGCTGCGTGGGTGCCTGCGCTTTTGCAAGTTTCGGACCCTTTATTTCCCACGGGTGCATATGCCCACTCGATGGGGCTGGAGCAATGGGCGGCGACATGCGGCTATACTAGCGGCGATGATTTGATGAAGTTCTTTCAGCAGCATGCTGGCCCCGCCTTAGCGCGTCTCGAGTTGCCCTACCTGCGTTTGGTGCGTGATGCCATCGTTCTAGAAGATTGGTCGACAGTTTTGGAATTGGATGCAGAGATTGACGCATGGAAGTGGGCGAACGAAATTCGCGAAGCCAGTATTTCTCAAGGGCGTGGCCGCTTACGTCTGCTGAAAAAATTATGGAAGAGCTCGCCGGAGATAGAGATCTACGCGGACGCTTTTGCTTTGGGTAAGGCACGCGGGCATCATCTAGTCGTCGCGGCTTTGCAGTTTGAACTTTTAAAGGTACCGAGTGAGGCGGCCTTAATGACCTACGGCTACCAAAGCCTCGCTAATTATGCTTCCGCATCGATTAAGCTTCTCAGAATTAGCCCAGAGTCCGCTCAGATAGCTTTAGCGGCGGGCTTGGAGCAACTTAATGGATGGGTCGCAGCTTCTAAGTTAGTAAAAAGGGAATCGGCTGGGTGGTTTGCTCCTGCTTTTGATATTTCCTCGGCACGTCACGCCACAGCCTTTTCCCGACTCTTCATCTCCTAATTCTTTATCATGACAGAATCAAATCCCTCACGTCCTGTTCGCATTGGTATCGGAGGCCCTGTCGGCTCTGGTAAAACCATGCTCCTCCTTCGACTTATCGAGAAGCTACACCAGTGTTACTCTCTAGTCGCAATCACCAACGATATTTATACTAAAGAAGACGCGCAGTTTTTAGTTAAGAATAGCCCGCTGGAAGCAAGTCGGATCCTTGGCGTGGAGACTGGTGGTTGCCCGCATACTGCGATCCGCGATGATACCAGTATGAATGAAGTCGCGATAGAAAATTTGATCATGCTACACCCAGATACCCAAGTGGTCATGATGGAAAGTGGCGGAGATAATCTGTCGGCAACTTTCTCGCCTGATTTAGTAGATGCTTTCATCTATGTAATCGATGTGGCCGAGGGCGATAAAATCCCACGCAAAGGCGGCCCAGCAATTCGATATTCCGACCTCATGCTCATTAACAAGACTGAGTTGGCACCTTATGTTGGGGCCGATCTTGATGTGATGGCGCGCGACTCCAAGATACAGCGCGAAGAGCGCCCTTTTGTTTTTTGTGATCTGAAGAGTTACAAGGGCTTAGATGAGATCGTTACTTGGCTCGAAAAAGAATGTTTCTTTGCGATTAAGGCTTAATGATCTAATGTCCGTTTCAACCACAGACTCACTTCCGGCTCGTATTGGTGTTTTGGGGGGCGCGCGTTTGCGTTATACGCATGCTCCGGGGGTGGGGACGCGCCTGACGGAGCAGTGGGTGAGGCCACCTTTACACCTCGGTAAATCTTACCACGAGGATGCTTGGGAGATCAGTATCCTGATGAGTCCCACCGCAGGCCTACTGGACAAGGATTTGCTGGAGGTCGAAGCGACAGTTGCGGCAGGAGCGAATGCCGCCTTGATCAGCCCGGCAGCTTGCCGGGTGCATACTATGGATGCCGGATGCGCGACGATACGGCAGCACTACACAGTCGAATCGAGCGCGGTGCTTGATGTGTGGCCAGCGCCCTTAATTTTACAGAAGGATGCTTCGATTCGTCAGTTCACACGTCTCGATGTTGCTGCGGATGCGACCGTACTGCTCTGCGAGCTTGTATCCCCTGGACGAACTGCCTTTGGCGAGGCTTTTGAATTTTCACAGTGGGACTCGCAGTTGCGCATTTATCGTGAGGGCTCTTTACTAGCTTATGAAAATTTTTGCTGTCAGCCCAAGCAAGGCGATGTTGCTGATTGGCGGGCTTTGTATCCATGCGGCAGTTACGCTAGTTTCTACTTTTTGAGTCCTGAACCTTTGGGCGATATTATTCAAATAATTCATGATTTAGAGATGCCAGATGCTATGATAGGCGCCAGTCCCCTACGTGAAGGCGGTCTGGGTATTAAAATTTTGGCGCGTGATGGGATCAGTCTTCGAAAAACGATTTTCTTGGTGCGGAACCTGCTTATAAATAAATCGAAACAAAACTTTCCTCAAGCGCTGCATCGCGCGCAGACTTATTTTAATTAAAATTCCACCGAGAACTATGCATCTAATTCAAGGAAGCCTTGATTCATCCACCACCTTGTTAACGAGCGGAGCAGGCGTCATCGCATTAGGCTCGGTCTTTTATGGCTTGCGCCATCAACTTTCAGTGAAGCAAATACCTTCACTGCTTGCCTTGAGTTGCCTAGTCTTTTTGGCCCAGATGGTGAATTACCCAACAGGTTTGGGTTTCTCAATCCATCTGGTAGGCGCTTCGCTTTTGGCCATCTTATTTGGTCCCTTTGCTGCAATGTTATCGATGGCCTCAATTTTGATACTGCAAGCCGGCTTCCTTGGAGATGGCTCCTATGCCACCTTAGGTGCGAACTTTCTCAATATGGGTGTTGTGGCACCTTGGATTGCTTATGGGCTCTTTCGGTTGATGCAGGGGCGTCGTTTCCCGCAAATGGATATTGGTCAGCTTGTTGCCTTGGCCATCGCTTCTTTCGCTTCGATCATGGCTGCTTCGCTTAGTTTTAGCCTGATGCTGGGCACCCCAACTATGGAAATGTTTTTAATTTCGAGCGTTTGGGGACTCCTTGAGACTTTGGTAGCTGTAGCAGTTTTTGCTCTCTCCGTTCGTAGCGAGAATCGCCAGCTCAGTGTCGCTAGTCGATTGGCATTACGACCAGTGGCTTTGATGTGTATTTTTATTCTCTGCCTCGTGCCATTTAGTTCTCATCAGCCAGATGGCTTGGAGCATGTGCTTGAGATCTCACAAATATCGGTGGAGTAGAGTTATCTTTCAGTTTGTTGGATAGCATTCATGCTTTCAGCATCAGCTCGCGGCGGCGGAGTTGGAGCCAGAGATTCCAGGCGTGCTTCCTTAATATTTCACGGGCATTCTCAATTTCAGCTTTGCGAGCTTCGAGATTCTCGTTGGCTATACTAGAGAGATCGTCGAGATTGTAGAGGTAAACGTTCTCAACTTCTTCTACTGCTGGATCGACGTCACGAGGCATGGCGAGATCGATAAGGAAGCAGGGACGTTCGGGGCGTTGTTTCATGGTGAGGGCAATTACCTCTTTATGGAGTAGAGTATTGGGGGCAGCGGTGGAGGAGATAATGATATCGAAATGCTCTAGCTGTGCGGTGAAATCCTCAAAGTGGATGGCTGCGCCACCTAGACTGTGAGCGAGTTTGTGCGCATTTTCGAAGGTGCGGCTACTCACGGTTATGTCGCCTACACCTCGGCTCTTGAGCGCTTGAGCAGTCTTTTCGCTGACTTCGCCACTACCGAGGAGAAGGACACGGCTGCCATTCAGCTTGCCAAAGATGCGGCTGGCTAGATCAACGACAACGTTGCCAATGCTAACTTGCCCTCGAGTGATCCCTGTTTGAGTGCGCGCTTCTTTGGCAGCTTGGAAGCTTTTCTCGAAGAGCCGGTTGAGCACCTTACCCGTGCAGTCGGCGTCGTGTGCGGCGGCGTAGGTTTGTTTGAGCTGTCCGAGGATCTCGGTCTCGCCCACCATCTGCGAGTCGAGCCCTGCGGATACCTCGAGTACGTGCTGGAGCATTGCTAAATTACTATGGCAATAGGCGTATTGGCTAAAGAGCTCTTCGGAGACTTTCTGTTTGTCGCAAAAGAGGCCACGTATTTCTTCGACGCGCTCAATACAATCCGCGATGCCATAAATTTCGAGACGGTTGCAGGTGTTGAGTACGAGGCATTCGCGGATGCCCTCATGCTGGTGTAGCAATTTTTGTAGGTTGAGCGCTTGTGACTGCGTGAGCGCAAAGCGCTCGCGCACTTCCAGCGGGGTCGCGTGGTGCGAGGTGCCGAGCACAAACAGAGATTCCAATACTTCACTCATAGTCAAAATGAAGCGCGATTAACGCTCGACCTGGGTGGGCAATCCTTCAGTTATGGTTTCGGTTTCTCGAGCTGATTGCACAGGCCAGAGTGAGGTCATTGCTAGAATGAACAAAGCTATTGTGGCAATCGCGTGGCGGCGGGTGACTAGTTTTTTTTGTATACGTAATATAAATACTGTCAGGTAACCTAGCCAGATGAGGCAGGTGGTTGTCAGCTTAAATACAGGCACAAGTTCAAAGTTACTGACCCAAAAGACGGCTCCGAAGGCTAGTGAGGCGGTCAGGACGATGACGCCAGTTAAAAGTAGGCGTTTGGCCATTAGGTCGAGCTGCTGTAAGGAGGGTAGGTATCGGTAAATACCTTTGAATTGCTTTGTCTTGAGCCCGTGCTGCTGGATTAGGAACATGATTGAGACGAGCGAAAGAATAGCGAAGAAGCCGTAACTAAATATGGCGAGCGCGGCATGCAACTCGATCCAGTGGTTCCCTCCGAAAATGCCTGGCGGATAGGCACGATCCCATGATGGAATAATAAAAGAACCTGCACTGAGTATTGTAGCGAGCCCTGCGGTGAAGCCACCGAGTAGTCGCAATCGAAAGGTGGGGCCTATAATGAAAAAGAGTAGTACGAGTGACCACGCAAGGAACTGTGCGATCTCAAATGGATTGCCAAGCGGGCAGGCTTTGATCTCGGCACCGCGTAGGTTGAGCGCGAGCGTCTGGATTAGAAAACCGCCGCAGAGCAGGGCAAACATTATAGTGCGCGAGTAAGCGCGACGCATTAACAATACGACTAGAGCGAACAAAAACGCGCCTCCGTAGACGGCAGCGGCGACCTTGAAGGCTGAGCCATCAGTTATGGTGATTTCGTTGAACATTAGAGAGGTCTAGCTGTTGGGTTTCAGCGAGGTCTTTATAAACTATATTCAGAAGTATTCTTGGGCCAATTTAGTACGGTCATCATTAGTGAAGCCACTTCTTCTTTTTCATGACTTACGCTCAACGTAGGCGGGCGGTGTGGCCTTCGGGCTTTCGTAGGTGCCGTCGCGCCAGTCTTGCACCTTCTCTGCTAGGAAATCCATAAAGGCAGGGGACTCGTTCAGGCAGGGGATTTGCTCGAAGCTTTCGCCGCCGGATTCGAGGAAACTGTCGCGCCCTTGCATCGCGATCTCTTCCAGAGTCTCGAGGCAGTCTGCGGTGAAAGCAGGGCAAATCACTTTGACCTTCTTGTGTCCGTCTTTGGCTAATTGCTCTAAAGTCTTGTCGGTATAGGGCTGTAACCAAGGCTCGCGACCGAGGCGGCTCTGGAAGGTGATCATGTATTTGTCCTTCGGCAAATTGGCTGCGGCTACGAATTTTTCTACTGTCATGGCGCACTGGTGACGGTAGCAGGTGGCGTGAGCAGGGTGGCAAGTGTTGCAACAGTCGTGCGTGGTCAGGCAGTGATTGTGAGAAGGGTCGCCTTTAACAAGGTGGCGCTGTGGGATGCCATGAAAGGAGAACACTAGCTTATCAAAGTCGTGACCTTCGATCGAGGGTTGCGCACGGGCAATCATGGCGTCGATATAGCCTGGGTCTTGGTAGAAGGGTGGGAGTAGCGTTGTATTGAGTTCGGGCTTCTGCTCGTTGACGGCATCCATCAGCGCGACTACAGCAGTTTCGTAGCTCGACATGGCGTAGTGCGGATACATTGGTATGATGAAGAGGTCGTCCACGCCTTGATCGAGTAGTCGCTTGAGCGCATCGGGTGTCGAAGGGTTGCCGTAGCGCATGCCGACCTCGACAGGGATATCCAGCTTTGCGGCGAGTGCTTTTTGCTGCTTGAGTGAGGTAATGACGAGCGGCGACCCGTCTTCTTGCCAGATTTCTTCGTAAGCCTCAGCAGACTCGCGCGGGCGGGTAGGCAAGATCAGGCAGTTGACCAGAAACCAGCGAATTGCAAAGGGCGCGTCGAGTACACGACCGTCCATGAGGAATTCGCGGAGATAGCGACGGACGTCGCTGACTTCGGTGGAATCGGGCGAGCCGAGGTTAAGGAGAATGACGCCTTGTTTAGACATGAGCTAAGAGAGGTCTTCTGGGGTGGCTTTGTCAAACTGAAGTATATAATTGAAAGCCCTAAGAGCGCTTAAATAGTATGCGAATCAGGGTTAATCGCACAAGGAGCAATGCGGTGATGGCTACAATAATATTCAATCGTGTCAGAGCGCGGTTTTGAATTTCGAGGTCTTCCTTGTTGATTAGGTTCCAGAGAGACGCATTATTTTTCAAGGTTTCGTTCAGGTTATCGTCGATTTCGGCAATATCAAATCGAGCGTTTTCACTAAAATAGTAAGATGTTGGTTAGGTTATTTAATTTTTATCGAAGTTTCTGGGCCTCGCATAATGGAAAATTGAAATTTTAATCCGGTATAATTAGGTCGGTCTGGTGACGCATCCACTGAGTTAAGTCTTGCTCGATGCTTTCGCAGGTTTTCTGTTCGGCCTTATCGATTTGAGCGGGAGATGGCTTGCTTATTAGTCGTTTGGCAGTTTCTCGTAAGTCCGCTCGGAGTGTTGGCCACCACGATTCTCGCACGGGGTAGCCCTCGTCTTTGAGTAGTAGGTAGACGCTTTTTAATAAAACAACATCGGGTGCCTTTCCCGCCGCAAAAGCATCAAACGCTCGCTCAGTTAGCGTGAAGAGCCATTTCGATTCGGGCATATGGGAGGCATTCGCCACAAGTAACTGGCTCAGTCGTGAGGCACTGCGCAAGCTGCGGTAGTTCTGCCCGATGACGTCGCGGCGCTGCCTAAGTTGATACTCTTTGACAAAGCGCATGGTGCCTTGTTGAGAAGTTTCCAGAAGGATTACCGCTGTGTCAAAAAGGTCGGGTATGGTTGAGGAATTGGCTTTTTTCGAGACACGCTTCATGCAGAGAAAGATGCCGCTTTCTACGGTTAGCACGTAGAGTTTGATGAAGGACTCGCCGCTTGGTTCCGTCTTGAGCACCAAGGCTTCTTCATGCTCAGGCATGGCTCTTGGGGGCGCTGCCCTCAGCGTGAGTCGGGTTGTTGATCGATACCGAGTCGCCAGTTTTTGGATCCGGTATGACTGCGCCGCCCGAGATGATCAGTTTCATGCCGTCAGCGATGTTCATTTGCAGTCGCGTAATGTCTTCTTCGGGTAGCATCAAAAGGAACCCACTCGTCGGATTTGGCGTGGTTGGGACGAATACGTTGACGATATGCTCGCCTGTACTTGCCTGTGTTTCACCCATAGCCGTGCTTGTTAGGAAGCCTAGGACGTAGCAGCGCTTTCTTGGGTACTCAATCAGCACCACCTCTTGAAAGACGGCCTTTTCCTGCTGGCCGAAAGTATCGACGATCTGTTTGACCGTGCGATAGACCGTATTGATGAATGGCACTCGATCGAGCAAGCGCTCAAGGCCTACCAGTATGATGCGCCCCAGCACGAAGCGAGAACCGTAACCGAGTATTGTTATGAGTGAAAACACGACAAAGACCGAGGTCGTCTCCAACGCAAATTTCACAGCAGGCAAGCTACGCCACTCAGAATCAAGATACCAGAAGAAGAACTGGCTAGCTGGATTCCCGAGTTTAACCAGCAAGAAATTGATCAGCATGAACGTGACTCCAAGAGGAAGAATGACGACAATGCCAGTGATGAATGCGTTTCTAAGTGAGCGGAACATAGTAGAGATATGGTTTTATTTTGAACGTCGAACTTGATACGTCCAGTTTTGAATCTTAGAGAGTTTATCAGGCATTGACTGCCTGACGGCTCCTGTTTTCTGTCTTTTGAAAAATAATATGATCAATCTCCACCACAAGTACGATGGTCTCATTTTTGATATGGATGGTACTCTCGCCGACACTATGCCCACCCACTTTATCGCATGGTCGCGCTCCATGGCTGCACAGGGTATCAAGTTCACTGAAGAACGCTTTTACGCGCTTGGTGGTGTGCCCGCTGCCGTGATCGTTGAAATGTTGGCCGAAGAGCAGGGCAAAACGGTTGATGCTAAACTTATTGCCAATGCAAAAGAGGAGCTTTTTCTTGAACTGCTTAAAGATGTGCAGCCAGTCTTCCCCGTCAAAGCCATCGCCGAGTTTCACCGTGAGCTCATTCCGATGGCTGTCGCCACTGGTAGTCTTAACTGGATGGCGGAGAAAATACTAAAAAGTCTTGGCATCCGTGACTGGTTTGGCGCCGTCGTCGGCGCTGACGATGTGCAATTCCCTAAGCCTGCGCCTGAGACCTACCTCCGTGCTGCTGAACTAATCGGTGTCGATCCCAAGCGCTGTCACGCCTTCGAGGATACTGAACTAGGTATGCAGTCCGCCCGTAATGCGGGTATGGAGGTGGTTGATATCAATGTGCTGCTCGTTTGAATATCTCTGATGGACGCGCGGGAGTGCACCTCTTCATAATCAATAGACTCGAAGTGTGCTCTGCGTCAGTGAGAAGGCGCTAAATGCTCAAATTTACCCTGTTCTGCCGTGAAAACCCATGCTTTACATAAGAGTCATCGAGCCTAGAATATTTTCTTCTTTAAAGACGTGTCTCCTTGCTGATGCGCACTCCCATCTAGCCTATTTTTTATGAAACAACGCACCATCCTGAGGGAAGTCTCGATTAAGGGTAATTCCTTGCACACGGGAGAAGAAGTGAACCTGACTCTGAAGCCCGGGCTTGAGAGCACTGGGGTCATTTTCCGCCGTATCGACCTCTTGGGTAAGCCCGAAATCCAGCCGCTGATCGATCTTGTCGACGACCTCGTGCGTAGCACTACCATCGCTGATGGCCATGCCAAAGTCCATACTATCGAGCATGTACTTAGTGCCCTCAGTGGCTGCGGTGTCGATAATGTCGTCATAGAGATGGACGCCAGCGAGCCACCTATCCTTGACGGCTCTGCCAAACACTTCGTCAACCTCATCCAGCAAGCTGAGCCTGTCGAGCAAGATGCCGAGCGCGAATACTTTGTCCTCGATGAGCCGATATCTGTGTCTCGTGGTAGCAGCTCCATTATCGCTCTACCTCACGATGGCTTCCGTATAACCTGCACCTCTGCGGATGACCGTGGTATTCACACCCAGCACCTGAGTCTTGACCTAGATCCCGAGACCTACCTCGCTCAAGTGGCCCCTGCACGCACATTTACGATTTACGAAGATATCGAAGAGTTGCTCAAGCTCGGTAAGATCAAGGGGGGCAGTCTCGATAGTGCCATCGTGATTAAGGGTGACAAGATAGTCTCTAAGGAGCCGCTCCGCTTTAAGGATGAATTTGTCCGTCATAAAATTCTAGATATAGTAGGCGACATCACCCTCGTTGGCATGCCGATCAAAGCCCACATCGTGGGGGTTCGTCCAGGTCATGCTCTTAATGCAGAGCTGTCCAAAGTGCTACGAAAAAAGCTATTGGAAAAGAAGAGGGGAGCTACAGTAGCCAAGAAAGTCCTTCCTGTTGAGTCCCACGAAAAGACGATCGATATACGAGGGATACTCAATCTCCTTCCGCACCGTTATCCTTTTGTTATGATCGACCGTGTGGTCGAGATCGTGAGCGACGACGAACTGGTTGCACTTAAGAATGTGACTATCAACGAACCATTCTTTCAAGGACACTACCCTGGTCGCCCAGTGATGCCCGGTGTCCTCCAAGTTGAGGCGATGGCTCAGGCCGCGGGTGTTCTGCTACTGCGCAAGCTTCCTGCGGATGAAAACAAGATCGCGTTCTTTATGAGTGTCGACAAAGTCAAGTTTCGCCAAGCTGTGGAGCCCGGCGACTCGATTGAAATTCGGGTGAAGTTGGTTAAGATCCGCGGCAACAAGATTGCCACTGCCACTGGCGAGTGCAAGGTTGGTGGCAAACTTGTCTCCAGTGCCCAGCTCATGTTCATGCTGGCCGATGCCACGGATTAATTTACTTCCTACCATTTAACGTACTTTTCCTATGTCCACGGAGATCCATCCGACTGCTATCATTGAGCCCGGGGCTGAGCTAGAAGCTGGCGTCACCGTCGGTGCTTACGCCTACATCGGTGCACGCGTCAAAATCAGAAAAGGTACCGAGATTATGCACCACGCCACTGTTGAAGGCGCTACTACCATGGGCAAGGATAATGAAGTTCACCCCTACGCCTATGTCGGGGGTAAGACGCACGACCTTAAGTTTCAAGGCGGCAGTCCTGGGTTACGCGTCGGCAGCGGGAACGTTTTTCGTGAATTTACCACCGTGCACTGCGCCACAACAGAAAGCACTGAGACCATCGTTGGAGATAACAATCTTATCTTAGCCTATAGCCATATCGCACACGAATGCATCGTCGGTAATCACCTTATTATGAGTAGTCATGCCGCCCTCGGCGGCCACGTCGAAATTGGTGACCGCGTCAACATAGGTTGGGGCGCAGGTCTCCATCAGTTTTGTCGCGTCGGCGACTTTGCCATGGTCGGCGCAGCGTCCAAAGTCGTTCAAGATGTGCCCCCTTTTATGATCGCTGACGGCAATCCTGCCATGGTGCGCACCACGAACAAAATCGGTCTCGAGCGTGCCGGCTTCTCCCCAGAAAATGTCAATTTAGCGCGCCGCGTCTTCAAGATATTTTACAAAGAAGGCCTTAACCGCCGACAAGCTACCGAGAAACTCAGCGACGAGATGGATGCCGATAACGAAATTGTCAAAAACTTCCTCACCTTCGTCCAAGTCAGTGAACGCGGTATCTCCTAATTAATCCACTTTCTTGTCTTGAATATGCTGACTCGACGTCATTGATCCAATGTCTTCTGCACGCTGACATCACGCAGGTAGCGGAAATATTCCGAGTCGGTGCCTAAGATCAGAGTCGAGGTGCTTTGAACCGTTTTTGGGTAACTCTCGAGTGTCCGTAAAAAGGCATAAAACTCTGGAGCAGCACCGAAGGCCTGACTGTAAATGCTGGAAGCTTCGGCATCGGCTTGGCCGCGAATGATCTCGGCTTGGCGGTTGGCCTCAGACTGAATCTCAGAGAGTTCGCGCCGTGTATCACCATCAATCTCGGCGGCGCGGCCTTCACCCTCTGAGCGAAACTGCTCGGCTATACGTTGACGCTCAGCGATCATACGGTCGAAGACGCGCTGTTCAACGTCTTCGACGTAGTCGATACGTTTGATCCGGATATCAATTAGCTCAATCCCCATTTCGGGCATCTGACTCGCGGCCTGAGTGTAGATAGATTTAACCAATTCTTGGCGGCCAGTCTTGACTTCTTGCAGGAGGATCTCTTCGTCGTCTTCGCCACTGAGCTGGACGCGGGCTAGGTCAGCTTCGCTAATTTTCCAGTCTTTGGAGCGGACAATCTCAACGAGGTCAGTGGCCGATATTTTATCCCGCACGACGGAGTCAAGGATGTCATTTAGGCGCATCGTTGCACCGCGCTCGTTTTGGACGCGTTGCATAAATACAAGCGGATCGGAGATACGCCAGCGAGCGGTGGTATCGACAGAGATGAACTGCTCGCCACGCGTTGGGATTTGATTGGGATCGCCGTCCCAAGAGATGACGCGTTTATCAAAGCGGCGCACTTCTTGAATGAAGGGCAGTTTAAAGTGCAGGCCAGGCTTCGTGACAGGATCTCCGACGGGGGCGCCGAGTTGGACGATGACTGCCTGCTCTGCTTGATCGAGGGTGTAGATGGAGGCGCGGAGCACGAAGCCAGCGATGATCAGTATGATGAGCCCGAAGGTAGAAAATATTTGGTTTTTATTCATGGCTAGCGAGTGGCTGGAACTGTGACGGAGGAGTCGCCTAAGTTAAGGAGCGGGAGTGGGGCGGTTTGATTTTCATCCATTATGAAAATACGGCCTGCCTGCGGCAGCACTTTGTCGATCATTTCTAGATACATACGCTGGCGGGTGACGTCGGGTGCATCGAGGTAGGCTTCGTAAACAGCAGTGAAACGGTCGGCCTCACCTTTCGCGGCGTTGACTCGCTTAGCTGCGTAGCCTTGCGCTTCGGCGATCACTTGGCGGGCTTCGCCTTCGGCTCGAGGGATAACTTGGTTACGGCGTTTTTCGGCTTCGTTAATGAAGCGTTCGCGCTCTTGCTCTGCTTGATTGACTTCATTGAAAGCTGGCTTGACTGGCTCGGGCGGGGTGACGTCTTGCAACTCGATCGTGCTAATCTGAATGCCGAGGTCAAAATATTCCATAGCCTTTTGCAATTCTGCGCGAGAGAGGTTGGCGACCTGCACCCGCTTTTCGGTGAGGACATCGCTGCCGAGGCTGTTGCCGACGATGCGACGCATGACGGACTCAGAGACATCACGGAGGGTCTGTTCGGGGTCGCGGACTTGGTGAAGGAATTTATCTGGATTACTGACGCGGTACTGAACAACCCATTCAACGTCGATGACCTTGAGGTCGCCTGTTAGCATGAGCGATTCATCGCGGTGCATACTGTCTTTTCGGTAGCTCGTTCGCCCGTCGATACCTTGAGTGCGAAAGCCAAACTCTTGTTTAAGCACTCGTGCGGTCGGCACCATTTGCGCTGTGTCGATACCGAAGGGTAGTTTGAAGTGTAGCCCAGGTTCTTTTTGGGCGACAACTAAGCCGAAGCGTTTGATCACTGCTTCTTCTTCGGGTTGGACTATGTAGTAACTGGTCAGTGCGCCGACGGCTACAAGTATAAAAAGTGGGACCAAGAAGACTAGCTTTTTGTAGCGTTTGGCGGCATCCCAATCAACATCATCTAAAGGGTTTCGCGGCATTGGGGGTGGTGCGTTTCTATTCATAGTTAGGATTCATAGGTGCTTTTGCTCTGCTGTCACCTGCAAACGGCTGGTTTTCGTTGATTCTCTTCGACTCGTATACAGATATTATTATTTTGACGTATTAATGAGTGAAGAAATCAAGCAACGCATTACAGAAGAAGCCAAAGCCCTCGGGTTTCATTCGCTGGGTGTGACTGCGGTGCCTGTTAATCTGAGGCGGGATTATTACGAACAATGGATCGCAGATGGAAAGCATGGCACGATGACATGGATGGAGCGTGATGATGACAGGCGCTTGCATCCCGAACACCTCATTCCTGAGCGCGAAGCGAAGTCGATTATCGTACTCGCGCTTAATTATTATCAAGCCGATCCCGATCGTAACTATCGCATCGCAAAGTATGCACTCGGCGACGATTATCATAATTTTATGCTACGCCGGATCAAGCGGCTCTGCCGTATCTTGAGGGACGATTACGGTGGCGATCAACGTCCCTATGTAGATACGGGGCCACTTCTAGAAAAACCAATTGCAGAGGCTGCGGGTATCGGCTGGCAGGGCAAAAGCACAATCTTGGTCGAGCCCAAGCGAGGCACCTGGAGCTTTCTCGCTAATATCGTAACGACCTTGGAATTGCCTACGGATAAACAAGAAAAAGACCGCTGCGGCTCGTGCACTCGCTGTATCGACGTATGCCCGACACGAGCGATCACTGCGCCCTATCAACTCGATGCCTCAAAGTGTATTTCCTACCTCACGATCGAGCACGACGGCGCGATCCCAGTCCAGTATCGCGAGGCAATCGGTGACCGACTCTACGGCTGCGACGAGTGTCTCGACGTTTGCCCCTGGAATAAGTGGGCAGTGCAGACCGAGGAGGCGAAGTTCACCCCGCGCGAGTTGCCAACGCTCGGTGAAATGTTGGTTTGGGACGAGTCGACCTTTTCCAAATGGCTGCAAGGCTCGCCCATGCGGCGGCTCAAATTACGGCGTTTTCAGCGAAATCTCTGCGTGGTTCTCGGTAACGTCGGCACAATGAAGGATTTACCTGCACTACAACTTGTCTCGTCTGGAGAGGATACCATGGTCGCGGAACACGCAAATTGGGCTATCGAGAAAATCAAAGTTCGAGATCAATTGAGAGTGATTGATGGTGATCCCAAAGAAAAGCAAGGTCAGTAAGGTCTTTAGTACAGATTTGTGCTGCAGGTTTTTATTGCGATCCTCGATCCAATTGTAAACATCGCCACTTCGAATATTCGCATCACTTTATCATGAAAGATACTTTTATCAGTTCCGAAGGCTGCATTGGCCGCTTTGTTTATATCGTACGCCTTGTTCTGCTTGTAGCTTTGCCCACAATTATAACCATTCAAGCAATCAGTTATTTTGACCATTGGCACCATGGTAACTACAGTCCGCTAGGGCCGTTTATCGGTATTATTGTTTGGCTGATTTGCTTATTCTTAGGGCTCATGCAGATGCTCAAGCGCCTCCGTGATATCGGTAAACCCGCCTATTGGACACTTCTTATGTTAATTCCTGGGATCAACTTTCTAGTGCTACTTTACACAGCACTTGCACCATCGAAGTCGTAAGTTTGCTAAACTTAGAGCCCGTCACGGGACTTCTTTTCTTTATGAACGTTTGCCGGGACCCTAGTCGCTTTGAGTATCAAAGACGCGCTCAGCTACTGCGATGACCTCAATATAGGCATTGACCGTAAAATGCCTATACCCTTTATTCTCGCGCTTTTTCCAGTGTGGCGATCGATCTTTCCGCACTTAATTCAATCTACATACACACCGTGAAAACCGACGTCCAAGACATCAATCCAACTCGTAAAGCCATCTCTATAACCGCCACCTCTGAGGAAGTTTCCGAGCAAGAGGCGAAACTCATTAATGACTTTCAGCGCCAAGCTAAGATCCCCGGTTTTCGTCCTGGTAAAGCACCCGAAAATATGGTGCGCCAGCGCTTCGCTAAAGATATCCAGCAGGAGCTTAAGCAGCGTGTCGTCTCCCAAGCCCATCAAGCGGGTGTGGCAGGCGCTGAGTTTGAGGTTTTTACTATCGTCGAACTCGATGAGGGTGAGATCAAAGGTGGTCAAGGTGCCAAGATCACTTTCACTGTCGATGTGATTCCTGAATTTGAAGTCCCTGACTACGAAGGCCTCAAAGTGACTAACACGCCAACCGAAGCGAGCGACGAAGAAGTGTCTAAGATGCTCGACCAAATCCTCGGTCAACGCGCAGAATACAATGTCGCAGAGAAGGCCGCTGAGAAGGGTGACTATGTCCAATGTGCCTATGAAGGTAAAATTGGTGACGATGCCGTTGCCGATCTCGTCCCCGACACACCCATCTTTGGCACGCAAGCCAACACATGGGAGGAAGCTGGCAACGAAGACGCACCCGGTGTTCGCGCTATCGTCGATGGCCTCGTCGGCATGAAGGCTGGCGACACTAAAGAAGTGAACATGGAGTTTCCCGAAGACTTTAAGCCCGAAGCCCTCGCAGGAAAAGCCGTTACTTACAGCATCGAAGCCAAGGAAGTGCGAGAGAAGCTTATGCCCGAAATGAACGATGCATTCTTCGAGAGCATGCAAGTTAAAGACGAGACCGAACTTCGCACAAAGATTTCCGAAAATATTGAGAACCAAAAAAAACAACAAAATGCCGACGGCGAACGCCAGCAGATTACCGATGAGCTAGTCAAAGCGGTTGACTTTCCGATCCCCGAGAGCGGTGTCAAAGACGAGACCGAAGCCGTTCTCCGTGACTTCATGCAGCGCAACATGCAGCAAGGTGTGTCCGCTGAAGAGTTTGAAAAGCACAAAGAGTCGCTTCACGAAGGCGCCAGCAAGGCAGCCCACGATCGCTTTAAGTCACGTCTTATTTTGACTAAGATTGCCGAGAAGGAAAAGATCAAAGTCGAGAACGAGGACTTCAGTCGCATGATCATGATGGAAGCGCAACAATCTGGCCAAAATCCAGATAAGCTCGTCAAAGAGCTCCAAAAAGATCAAAATCGTGTCAATCAAATGCGCCGCGATATCATCCTCGGAAAGACCATGGATCTGCTCGCCGAAAAAGCCGAGCGCGAGATCGTCGAGCCAGTTGAAGTCGTCGGTGATTAGCTCTGCAAATGATAGTTAAACAGCAGAATTCTCAAAAGCATTTGATATTCGGCGCTTGGTCTGTAGGCTATTCTATCCTAACATTTATCTAGTAACTAATTTATATACTGTGAGCTACGTACCATTACCTACTGTCTACGAACGTGAAGGTCGCACCGAGCGCGCCTGGGATATTTACAGCCGCCTCCTCCGCGACCGTATTATATTCATCGGCACACCGGTTAACGATTTTGTCGCCAATGCTGTCATCGCACAGATGCTCTTCCTCCAGATGGAAGACCCAAAAAAGGACATCAGTCTCTACATTAACTCCCCAGGTGGCAGCGTGACCGACGGCATGGCCATTTACGACACTATGAACTTCCTTCAGTGTGACATCGTCACCTACTGCGTCGGACAGGCTGCCAGTATGGCTACGCTTCTTCTCGCCGCTGGAACAAAGGGTAAGCGTTACGCACTACCCAACAGCCGCGTAATGATGCACCAGCCTACTGGCGGTGCCACCGGTCAGACCTCAGATATTTCTATTGCAGCTAAAGAAATCCTCCGCTGGCGTGCCCGTATGAACGAACTCATCTCCAGTCACACGAATAAGACGCCCGAAGAAATCGCCAACGATTCTGACCGAGATTTCTACCTAACAGCTCAGGATGCATTAGCTTATGGTATCGTTGACAAGGTGATCGAACCCAAGTCCATCGAAAAATAAGCTTAGCTAGCACTAGCACTTCTAATTCTACTCTCTCGACTATGGCTAAATCCACACGGATGACTTTCTGCTCTTTCTGCGGAAAAGCACAAAACGAAGTTCGCAAAATGATCGCTGGCCCTGCTGGCGTGCACATCTGCGATTCGTGCGTCTCCGTGTGTAAAACTATCATTGACCGCGAGCTCTCCGAGAGTGCTGAAAATGCCAAACTTAAGGGTGATGCATCCAATAACGAACGCTTCAATCTCCTTAAACCCGCGCAAATCACCGCTGCACTCGACGAGCACATTATCAGTCAGGACTACGCCAAGCGCGCCCTAGCGGTTGCTGTTTATAATCACTACAAACGCCTTCGATCTGAGTCGCAAGTTGATCAAATCCCGGACTTCGCTGACCTCGATAGTAAATACGACGACGTGCAGATCGAAAAGAGCAATATCCTCCTTTTAGGCCCTACCGGTAGTGGCAAGACATTACTCGCCCGCACCATGGCCAAGATGCTCGACGTGCCCTTTGCTATCGCCGATGCCACCACATTGACTGAGGCTGGCTATGTTGGTGAAGACGTGGAAAACATCGTCCTCCGCCTCCTCCAGTCTGCCGATTATGATGTTAAGAAAGCCGAATGCGGCATCATCTACGTCGACGAGATCGATAAGATTGGTCGCAAGACTGATAACGTGTCTATCACCCGTGACGTTTCAGGCGAAGGAGTGCAGCAAGCTCTTCTTAAGATTCTTGAAGGTACTGTCTGCAACGTTCCGCCGCAAGGCGGTCGCAAACATCCGAACCAAGAGTATATTCAGCTCGATACTTCTAACATTCTCTTCATTTGTGGTGGGGCATTCGTCGGTCTCGATAAGATCGTACAGAGCCGTGTTGGTTCCAAAGCGATGGGCTTCGATACCGAGCGCAACCGACACCAAAACGAAGTGCCGCTCAGCGAATTACTCCGCGAGACGCAACCAGAAGACCTTGTGCACTTTGGTATGATACCCGAATTTATCGGTCGTCTCCCCATGGTTGCCGTGCTTGATGAGCTTTCTCGTTCCGATCTTGAACACATTCTCCTTAATACAAAGAACTCGCTGGTTAAACAATACAGTAAGCTCTTCTCGATGGAAGGTGCCGACCTTCATTTTACGCGCGACGCCCTAGCTGCGATCGCCGAAAAAGCGATCGAGCTAAAGACTGGCGCACGCGCCCTTCGTTCTATCATGGAGCGCATTATGCTCGATGTGATGTATGAGCTGCCACAGGTTGAGAATGTCGAGAAAGTCGTTATCAATCGTGCTGTGGTCGAAGGTCGTGCTAAGCCTAAGCTACATTTCCGCAAAGCTAAAAAGATCGACGAGTCTGAGTCCAAGCAAGGGCTAGCTAAAGATTCGCCTGCCGATGCTGCGTAATTTTTTTACAAGGTAGCTTGCTAACTGACTCGCACCAATGTCGCTAAGGAATTTAATGTGCCGATAGCAAGCTCGCTACGCTATGTCGATCCCTTTCTGCCCATACCTTCCACCTCCCGAACCTGAAATGAGCTACCGCAGCCTAAGGGAATTGCGCGGCGGTAATATTGAAACCTTCTACCGCACCGCCTTAGCTTACGGCCACCACTTATGGCTCAAAGGCTGTTCAGGTCGCGCCATTTTAGCGATCACCCGAGCGCTCTACGCTGATCTACCCGAGGAGGCCGCAGTCCTCCGCGAATGGCCGCTTCCATATAGAGCGTTGCATTGGATCGTCGCCAATCACCCTAACCAGGACTTCCCTGGTAACCCGCGTATAAGCTTTCAGCATCAAGCGACACGTCTGCGCGGGGACCGCGCAACACTACGCCGTGCGAGGGCATGGGCGGTCTGGAAACTTATTTGCTCTGCCAAGCCCGAGTTGGTTGCGGATAACACACAAGGCATCAAACAGCTCACTCTCGAAGAGATCGAGCAGGGTATAGCAAAGCACGGCCATTTAAACGAGGTGCAGATTTGGCAATTAGCTTTTAGGTCGTCCTAACTTGCAGTCTCACATTTATTCGGTTTACCATATCGGTATGCGTGCGCAGTCTTCTAAAGGGAGGGCTTCAAAATCGAAACACCCTTTCCAAACTTATTATGCGTTCTTGTATTTTCGTAAGGACTGGCGTATTTTATTTGAATTATGATAGAACTTGTTAAGAAAACTATGTTGGCTGGCGTAGGCTTAGCTGTCGTGACCAAGGACAAAATTTTGGAGGCACTCGATGAATACGTTGAGAAAGGTAAGCTCACTAAAGAAGAAGCCGCCGCCATGTCGGATAAGATTGTTGATGAAGGTCGTAACGAAACGAAGAAGGCCAAAGTCGAAGCGAGCAAGTTATTCAACGAAATGCTTCACCGCGCTAACGTCGTCACAAAAGATCAATATGATGAACTCGCCGCGCGAATCACCACACTCGAAGGGAAGTTGCACCGAGAGTTTCCCAACGAAGACTAATTTTTGACTACAGAAGCCTCGAGATGCTGGAAATCACCTCTCATGCTTCTAGCGGATTTTTGGAGGATCAAGACACAGCTTGTTCCGCAAAAAATTCTTTGAGCACTCGCATCTTCTCTTGCTCAATACGTTCCTCCTGAACCTCTTCTTTGGAACGTTGACGTTCATTGTCTGTCATGAGACGACGCATTTTGTGGATTGCGATATTTTGGATTTGACGAACTCGCTCACGAGTAATTTCGAACCTTTCTCCGACTTCCTCAAGTGTAAGCGGACGATTGCCGTCTAATCCGAAACGGAGCTGGATGATTTCCGCCTCGCGGTCCTCAAGTCGCTCGATGACTGACTTGATATCGCTACTCGTGGACTTTTCCTGTAAATTGTCGAGCGGGGAGGCTTCGTTTTCGTCGCCAACCAACTCGCCGAAAGTGGTGTCTCCGTCCTCACCCACGGGGGCATCGAGTGAAGCTGGGCGGAAACTGACTGACTTGAGGTGTGCGACTTTGTTGACTGGCATGTCCATCGCATAACCAATTTCCTCGTCCGAGGGTTCGCGGTCGAGTTCATCGGCCAACTGCGCAGTAATCTTACGCATCTTTGAAATACGGTCAACTAGGTGAACGGGTAGGCGAATGGTTTTGCTCTGATTTGCGAGGGCGCGTTTAATAGATTGCTTAATCCACCACGCTGCGTAGGTGCTTAGCTTGCCGCCTTTTTCGGGATCAAAGCGCTCGACCGCTTTAATTAAGCCGATGTTGCCCTCACTTATTAAGTCGAGGAGTGGCAGGCCGAAATTGTTATATTCGTAGGCGATCTTAACCACGAGTCTTAGGTTGGCCGAGATCATGTGGTCACGAGCAGATTTGTCACCTGCCTTGATACGATTTGCGAGCACTACCTCCTCTTCTCTGGTCAGCAATGCAGTCTTGGAAATCTCCTGCATGTAAGTACGCATCACGTTGCGATCGTTTGATGGGAGTTCACGCACATCTGTGACAGCGACAGAATCGTCCGTCTGAGCGCGAGGCACCGTGGATAAGCGCCTAGCTTTTGAACGTCGAATACGGGTTATTTCTGCTGTTTGTGGCATAATAAGTATTAGGTAGGTTAGTGATCGTATCTTTAGTTTGATGAATGGTTTCTAGAATTACTCCAAAATACCTATTATGTATCGTGCCATCTTTGCTGGACTTACGAGAAAATGGGTGAAAACCCAGCATCATCGTCTGGCGAGCCGACCACCTCTACGATTAAGGCGGCCCCGGTTGAGCCTCTGCTGTGCGACTTTAGCCGAATGAGGCTTTTGTAGCAGAAGCGGAAATTGTTTTGAGGAGTGAGGTTTATCTTCCAAACATATCCTCAGCCAGCGCCACGGCTTTTAACATACCTTTAGCTTTGTTGACTGTTTCCATGAACTCACTCTCGGGAATGGAATCGGCTACGATCCCTGCACCCGACTGAATATAGATTTTGTTATCTTTAATTAAGGCGGTGCGGATGCCGATAGCGGAGTCGTGATTACCGCCGTAGCCAAAATAGCCGATCGCGCCGCCGTAGACGCCCCGCTGGCTTTGTTCTAGCTCGGAAATAATCTGGAGAGCGCGGACTTTAGGCGCGCCACTGAGCGTACCCGCGGGAAAAGTGGCTCGCAAAAGATCGTAGGCATTTTGGTCAGGGCGGATTGTTCCTACGACCTGTGAGACGATGTGCATAACATGTGAATAACGTTCGATCGTCATGAAGTCAAAGACCTCGACTGTGCCGTATTGACACACCCTTCCGATGTCGTTGCGAGCGAGATCGACTAGCATGAGGTGCTCTGCCTTCTCTTTCTCGTCGGCGAGCAGATCTTGCTCCAGGGTAAGATCTTCGGACTCGGTCCTACCGCGATGCCGTGTGCCGGCGATTGGGCGGATTTCTACTTGGTCGCCCGTGAGGCGAACATGTACTTCGGGTGAGGCCCCGACGACAGCAAAATCGGGATCTTCCATCAGGAACATATAGGGTGAAGGATTCACAGTGCGTAGGGCACGATAAAGATCGACTGGGTTAGGCTCAAATTCTTTTGCAAACCTCTGTGAAAGAACGGCTTGTATGACATCTCCTGATCGCACGTAGTCTTTCACTTTATCCACTGCGACTTCAAAACGTTCTTTGGTGAAATTACCCTTTGGAACGGAGATCTCTTTGGGCTCACCGATGGGGCGCTGGGTGAAGGGGCGCTGACGCTCAAGAAGACCATAAATACGCTCGATTTCGGCGACTGCTTGATCATAAGCCTCGCCCGAATCGCTCTCTGTCTCGCCACTCGTATGGGCATGCACGCAGATGCGCAGAATCTGGCGTACATGGTCAAATATGAGTACCGAATCAGTGATCATATAATATAGAATGGGAACTTGTAAGGGATTTTCCGAGGGTTTCGGCACCGTCGGCTCGATAGTGTGAATAAACTCGTGCCCGACGAAGCCAACTGCTCCCCCAGAGAAGTGGGGCATGTCTGGCATTTGAACGGGTTGATAGCTGGCCATCTCCGATTCGATTAGTTTGAGCGGGTCCGTCGGGGTGGGGACGGTCTCGGTCTCGCCAGCTCTATGCGTGATGGTGGTTTCGCTCTCTAAGACGCGATAAACTTTGCGTGGATTCGAGCCGAGGTAGGAAAATCGGCTGATGCGTTCGCCGCCAACAATGGATTCGAAGAGAAAAGAGGGCGCTTCTTGCCGAATCTTTGAGTAAGCGCCGAGCGGTGTCTCGCAGTCGGCGGTGAGATCCAGATAGACGGGTATGGTGTTACCCTGAATAGTCAGTGCGTCAAATTCGGATCTGGAGGGATTAATCTTCATCTTATTAGTGTGAACTTTGAACGCCGAATTTTGAACGTCGAATCATTTTTTATGTCCTCTACGAGTCCACTCGTGCCGATCATTAGTGGGCAAGCCAGTTAGGAGTCGGCAGCGTGCACCCGGAGGGCAATAAAAAATAGTCGCGCTCCTACGATTTAACTAGAGCGGCAAAATGTGCTTCCGCTGCTTCCAGCGTAGCAGCGATTTCATCGCCAAGCACGGTAAAGTGCCCCATCTTACGGCCAGTAAGAGCATCGCCTTTGTCGTAGAGGTGTAATTTTACATTTGGATCAGCGAGGAGGCTAGCCCAATCGGGGTCGCCTTTATCGGCCTTGACCCAAATATCGCCCAGCAGGTTGATCATGACTGAGGGATTCACTAGCTCGGTCGAACCGAAGGGCAAATCAGTTATGGCGCGGATATGCTGCTCGAATTGGCTCGTTATGCAGCCGTCCATAGAGTAGTGCCCAGAGTTATGTGGGCGTGGTGCCATTTCGTTAATGATTAAATTGCCGTCGTCCTCGAGAAAAAGCTCGACCGCGATCAGGCCAGTCACATCGAGTAGGTCCGCTATCTCGCAGGCTAGTTGCGCACCTGTCGTCTGCGTTGCTTCGGTGATTCTAGCCGGGATGATAGAGGCGTGCAGAATGTGGTGAACGTGGATATTTTCCGCCATCGGGAAAGTAATCTTAGTGCCGTCTGCCTTGCGCGCGCAGATCACGGAGAATTCACCGATGTGGTGGATCCATTTTTCGACGACTACCCGTGATGGATTCTCAAGAAAGTCCCAAAGGTAATCGCAGTCGGCAGCCTCTTCGGGCGCGTCCATCTTGATCTGACCTTTGCCATCGTAGCCGAAGGCAGCGGTCTTGATCACGCAGGGGAAGCCGATGACCTCGACTGCGTTTTTCAAACTCTCAGCGGAGTCTGCATACTCAAAAGGCGCGCAGGGTAGGCCGTTCTCTTTGAGAAAATCCTTTTCGCGCTGGCGATGCTGGCAGATGAAGAGTGCGCGGCTACCGGGGAGCACGGGCTTGATGGCGCTGAGCATGTCGATCACCTCGGTGGGAATATTTTCAAACTCAAGCGTAATCACGTCGACGCCTTCAGCAAACTTACGCAGAGCAGCCTTATCGGAGTAAGCAGCATTGATTTCCAAGTCAGCGACCATGCCAGCAGGGCAAGATTCCTTGGGTTCAAATACGTGAAATCGATAGCCGAGATTACGCCCCGCGAGTATAAGCATGCGCCCAAGCTGACCACCGCCTAGGATTCCTACAATACTTCCGGGCTTGATCATGCTTCGGGTAACTCGGCATCAAGGACAGTTTGCGTTTGATTAGCACGAAATGCTTGTAGGCGCTCGCGGATACCGTCGTCGGCCAAAGAGAGAATGGAAGCTGCGGAAAGTGCGGCATTTTTAGCACCAGCTACGCCGATCGCGAGTGTCATCACAGGAATACCCGCTGGCATTTGTACGATCGAGAGGAGCGAATCTTGGCCACTGAGTGACTTGGATTGCACGGGCACGCCTAGTACGGGCAGATGCGTCACAGCTGCAGTCATGCCGGGGAGATGGGCAGCGCCGCCTGCGCCGGCTATGATCACTTGGATGCCGCGCTCTTCAGCCTCTTCGGCGTAGCTGTAGAGCAGTTTCGGAGTGCGGTGTGCGCTAACAATCTTTGTCTCAAGGGGGATGTCGAGCTGCTTGAGCAAAGCTGCTGCCTCGCCCATCGTGCTCCAATCCGATTGGCTTCCCATGATGATGCCGACGGTAGGCTTTGATGCGGTATTCTTTTTCATCTTAACAGAGAAACGCATTCCTCAGTGATATTCAACCTTTGTTCACTCCGATTAATATGCCTGCATTTGGAGTCCTTCAATCATGCGGGGTTTTGTGCATCGGAAGGCAAGCATTCTGCGCAGATATGGGACTCAAACCCTATCCTATTTAATCCCTTCTCCGACCCCAGTAGCCGTTGCCTCGGGATTGGGAGTTTTCTAGTTTCTCGCGCTGCTCGGTGGAGAGTCCAGACTTGTCTAAATAGCTCTTAAAAGTTTCGATATCTTGTTCCTTCCATGTACTGGCGACGCGCTCCATCATCCAAGTACGGCGTCGATCGTCTTCAATTGAAGACGCCCAGCTCATCGCGGTCTCGGGGTCCTCCTCAGCGGCGCGAAAGGTGTAGGTAATGACAGCTCGATCAAGCTCGGGACTGGCGGGCAAGCTGTTCAGCCAGTCGGCAGAGGCGGCGAGGTCGTAACGCGTCCACTCGCGGATGATCGATGAGCTGGCGCGGGCGATTGTGGGGTCGTCCACGTCGAGATTGCTTAGCCAAGCGGCAGCTGCGGCTGGATCGCTTTCGGCCCATTCGCTGACGAGCGCAGATTTTATACTAGGATCCGCGTTTTCGCCTAGTGTAGCGACGTAGGCGGCGGCGGCTTTTGGATCGAACTCTGCCCACTCATCGACCAGCTCGCGGCGGAGTGATCTTTGCATTTCTGGGTCAGCCAGAAGATCGACTGCAATTTTGGCTGCTTGTAAACCTCCCGATTCTATTTGCACTTTGATCACCTGGTCGAGCAGTTGGTTTTTAAGTCTATCATTATCATTAATGGCGAGTGCTTGTTGGAAGGCAGCGGCTGGATTGTTTGCAGCGTAGCCACGGTAGATGGCCATAAGCTGTGAGTTGCGAGCGCGACTCGGTTCATCGACGAGGGCATTATTTGCCCAAGCAATTGCTGCGGCCGGATCTTTAAGCCCCCATACTTCAAGTACGGCCACGCGAGCGCGCTGACTGTCGCGGAGGGATTTCATCTGTGAAGCTAGCTCCAGAGCGGCGACTGGCTCCCTCTCAGCGAGTTGCCTTAGCAAGTCTCGGATCAAGCGCGAGCGGTTGGGGTCGGAAGCGGGTAAGTCGAAGGCTTGAACCAGCAGCTCGCGAGTGGCTTCGCTGGAGAGCGCAGGGATCTCGAGGAAGGCGTCTTCAAGCAGCGAAACATCGCCGCTGAGGTAAGCTGTAAGTGCATTCTTTTTATAAGTCGTTACTTCTTCAACCGCCGAAGCTAGAGTAAGCTTTGGAATTTTTGAATCTGACGGCACTTTAACTGCTTGATCAGTATCTTGTGGGGCGTTTTCTACGTGAGAACCGATGTAGTAGGCTGCTGCAAGGCTAATTGACCATACGGTTAAATAGAGTATTAGGGTAGGTGATTTCATGGTGGTGTTCTTTTGATAAGGTAACTCTCTTAAATCGCAAGCTATCTGCAATGGTTTCAGTTTCGAGCACATTTAAATTCGCATCTAATCAATTTCGTATTAAAAAGGTAAAGTAAACCCACGCGCCTCACTCCCTTCGAGTCGACTAAAGCACTGCAATCTTAGCTTTTTGGGTAGAATTTTTCTGGCGAGCTCGAGTTGCTCGTCTTAGTCAAAGACTGCGAAAAAACGTTCTAGCCTCGGCTATGTAATTTATTCACTATGGGCGTAGTAAGCTTCGGGACGATCGCCGCTGCCTGCTTAACTTTCTGTCTATGCACTTCGAATTCTTCCATCTTAGAGATCAGATTAAGTTTACTTTGGCCCGTATTTATAGTCGAGGCATGGCCACGATTTCCGACGGTAACATTTCCGTATGGGTCTCACCCTGTCAGGTGGATAAGGGTAAGTTCAAGTGCGGTAAAATGACTAAGTTTGCGTTCAGCGGCGAGGTCGCCATTGAACGCCATAGATAGAGGTATAAGATGCCAGTTTCGATTGTAGATGAATATCAAGACGTGTTGCAAAAAGCAGCTGACGGATTGCGCCTAGGCCATGCCTCTCTTGCATACCAGTCTGGCTTGAGTTTGAACGAAGTGCGTGCCTTGGTTGATGGCAACTTTAGTGAAATCCACGCCCGCAAGCTTGCGCCTATACTTGGGTTGGATGCTGATAAACTCGTCGCTCTCGCTGGGTGCGCCTGGTGCCCCGATGAAGTTTTTTTACCAGGACTCCATCAGTGTAACATGCCTTTTCCTGAGGCCAGCTACCCTAGAGCCAGTGTAAATTGCTACCTAATCTATAATACTAGCACGAAAGAGGCCATCGCTTTTGATACCGGCACCTCCGCAGAACCCATCTTAGAATGTATCCAAGCTCTAGACCTCTCTCTTAAAGCAGTCTTTCTTACGCATACCCACCGTGATCACGTAGGCGGCTTCGAAAAATTAGTCACCATTACGCAGACTGCCCAAACTTTCGCCCCCGCTGAAGAGCCACACGCAGGCACCAGATCTCTCCAACCTGATTCGAAGATGCAATTATGTGGTTTTGATATCTACGCCGTAAAGACGAGCGGCCACACCAAAGGTGCGCTCAGTTATATAGTGCACGGACTCGATCTCCCTGTGGCCCTCGTCGGTGACGCACTCTTTTCGCTTTCCATAGGAGGCGCCAAGTGTGCCTACCAGCTCGCGCTAAAAAATAACCGTGAGCAGTTGTTAAGCCTCCCATTTGAGACGATTCTTTGCCCTGGTCATGGCCCCATGACTAGCGTAATTGAAGAGCGCGCCCATAATCCCTTTTTTTAATAGTTATTGGCGATTCGTTGGGGCACAAAAAAAGCCTACACACGTTAGGGCTTTGGGGTGCTTACGATGGTAGGCTGTCGGGGACTTGAACCCCGAACCAATTGATTAAAAGTCAACTGCTCTACCGATTGAGCTAACAACCCCTACATCGAAGCGCGGGATACAAGAAAGCTCCCGCTGGATTGTCAAGAATAGGAAAAGTAATTTTCCACAATTTTGAACGATTCACCATGGAATAAATCTAAGTATTAAACGATATTAGGTAAGAACACTTTTATGACTGTTAAGACTGATACTATCCACGCTGATGAACTTCTGATTGAGCGCGTTAAGGCGGGCGACATGGTTGCCTACAACGTGATGGTAACTCGCCATTACGATCGAATCTTTGCAAGGGTCTCACAACTACTTAATAATAAACAAGATGCGGAAGAAGTTACGCAGGACGCTTTCATCCGTGCTCAAAGGGGCCTTGAGAATTTCCGTGGCGATGCTTCCTTTTACACTTGGCTTTACCAGATCGCGACCAATCTGGCACACAACCGCTATTGGTATTGGTTTCGCCGCAAGCGAGACCAATCAATTTCCCTCGACCAACCGCTGAGCGACGATGGCAGTCTGACCCTCGAAAATGTGATGCCCTGCGCTGGCGAAAACCCTGCCGAGGCGGTTGTGACCCAAGAGTTTGTTGACCGCGTCTCTGATTGTATGCAGGGTCTGAACGATAAGCACAAAGAAGTTTTGATCCTACGCAATTTAAAGAACCTGACCTACGACGAGATTGCACAGCAATTGGAAATCAGCGTGGGTACAGTAAAGAGCCGAATTGCTCGTGCGCGGGAGAGCCTACGCGCTCTCTTGGGCGAAGATTTCGTATGACCAAAGAGAACTTTACAGAGCTCGTAAATCTTTACCTGGATAAGGAAATTACAGAGCGCGGCCTCGCGCAACTGAAATGCGAGTTGGCTGCAAACGTTGAGCGCAAGAACGAGTTTGCCGAGCACTGCCGTATGCACCAAGCCATGCGTCTAGCACTCAATCCACAGCCGTCGAAGCGCCGTTTTAAATTTTGGCTTAATGGCTTTAACAGTTCCTCTCGTAGTTCGCGCTCTAGCGAACGAGGCCTGCGAACTTTTTCCAATATGAGCCCTCAGGTAGAGTCCTTCTCGACTCGTGAAACAAACAGCAATCACTCCGCGCATGATGTGACCACTTTTCCACGCTGGATCATGGGCACAGGTTTCGCAGCCAGTCTTGCGCTCGGTTTCGCTCTGCTTATGCCGGTTTTCCTCGACACCTCAGCGGAGTCTTCGCAAACTGCCCTCAAGGATATGGAGGCAGAAGTGTTGGTTCAAGCTGATCTGATCGACCTTATCGGTCAACGGGAACTCCGACGCTTTGCCAATCTGCAATCCCAGCGTGAGGCCAATCAGCAAGTGAGTTTAGCTGCCCAGCTCACGTTAATGGGGCTAAGTCCAGAACTCAGTCCTAATGAAAAGCAACTTCGATCTATCAGTATGGCCGCCTCTCAGCGTCCCGAGGTATTTCGCGAACATGCAGAGCTACTGGCAGAAATTCAGAAGATTTCGGCTATGCCTCCACCTCAGATTTTGCGCGTCGAGTCGATGCAGTCCGAACCAACCGCCCCTTGGTCAGGAGGTTTCAAGTCCTCGCTCGCGAGTTTTAAGTAGTCTTGGAATCCTGCCTCTGGGCGGACACGTTTTTATGACCGCCAGTGGCTAGACTTCATCTCTCTATCGTAGCTTTCCGCTTGCATCTGCGCTAAGGAGAGGCACTTCTCGTAATTTGTATTTTAACTTATTTTTCTATGAAAATCGTACTCGCATACTCTGGTGGTCTCGATACCTCCGTCCTCGTTAGCTGGCTCAAGGAGCATTATAACGCTGAAATTATCACTTTCGCAGCCGATGTCGGTCAAGAAGAAGAACTCGACGGCCTCGTAGAAAAAGCCAAAGCAACTGGTGCCTCCGCGCACTACACCGTCGATCTAGTCGAAGAGTTCGCCCGTGACTTTATTTATCCAATGATGCGTGCCAATGCCATCTATGAAGGTCAGTACATGCTTGGCACATCGATCGCTCGTCCGCTCATAGCCAAAGCCCACGTTGAAATCGCCGAGCGCGAAGGAGCCGACGCAGTCTCGCATGGTGCAACAGGCAAGGGAAATGACCAGGTCCGCTTCGAACTAGGCTATGCGGCACTCGCTCCGAAGCTTGATATCATTTCACCATGGCGCATGGAGGTATTCCGTAAGGCATTTCCTGGGCGCACCGAGATGATCGACTACTGCCGTGAGCACAATATCGATGTTGAAGCCAGCGCATCAAAACCTTACTCAATGGATCGCAACCTGCTCCATATCTCTTATGAAGCGGGCATCCTCGAAGACCCTTGGTTTGACCCTACAACGGATGACAATAAGGGCATGTATAAGCTAACGACTGCGCCCGAAGATGCGCCCGACGACGCTGAATATGTTGAACTCGATTTTGAGTGCGGAGACTGCGTGGCTATAGACGCTGTAGCCATGAATCCTGCTCAAGTCATGAAGCACCTTAACAAACTGGCGGGTAAGCACGGTGTTGGTCGTGTTGATATTGTCGAAAACCGCTTTGTCGGAATGAAGAGCCGCGGTGTTTATGAAACTCCAGGTGGCACCATTCTACTCCAAGGGCATCGTAATATGGAGTCGCTCACAATGGATCGCGAACTGGCGCACCTACGCGATAGTTTGATCCCTCGCTATGCAGAGCTGGTCTATAACGGTTTCTGGTACGCTCCTGAGCGTGAAGCCCTCCAAGCTCTCATCGACGATTCGCAAAAGACTGTCACTGGCACGGTTCGCCTCAAACTCTACAAGGGCAACGTCACTACCGTGGGTCGCAAGTCGCCGCTCTCACTTTACGATGAAGACATCGCGTCAATGGAAGGTGTCGATAGCGACTACAATCCCGATGATGCGAGCGGCTTTATCCGCCTGAATGCGCTTCGCCTCCGTCGCCGTGCGCTCGCGCAGGGTGGTCCCGAAATTGCTTCCGAGAGTAAGTTGTCTAAGGAGTGATATAGATTATAATTTTAGGGCTAGCGCTTGCCTGTTGCTGAGCTAACGACAAGTTCAGCTATTGTTAAGCGAAGATCCTAAATTTCTTGCCATGACCCCAACCCAAATTCTACTCGGCGTCAACGTCGATCACATCTCGACTGTACGCCAGGCGCGTTATCGTCAACACGCGCTCGATCACGGCGACGAGGTCGAGCCCGACTGCGTCGCCTTCGCGCTTGCGAGTGAGGCTGCGGGTGCCGATGGCATCACCATGCACTTGCGCGAAGACCGCCGCCATGTGCAGGACTCTGATATTCAGCGTGCGCGCACACAGATTGGCACGCGCCTGAATCTAGAAATGGCCTGTACGCAAGAGATGATCGATTACGCTCTCGAGCTTAAACCGGACTCTGTCTGCCTAGTTCCTGAGAGCCGTGAAGAGATCACGACGGAAGGCGGCCTCGATATAGTCGGTCAGAAGTCTCGCGTGGGTGAAGTTGTCGCCGCGATGAGCCAGGCAGGTATCTTGACGAGTCTCTTTATTGATCCCGACCCTATGCAGATCGAAATGTCGGCTGAGTTGGGCAGCCCTTGGATCGAGCTCCACACGGGTGCTTACGCTAACGCCTACTACCATGCAGGCCGCAATCGAGAATTCGATCTACTCCGCCGGGGTGCCGAATTGGGGCATAATCTCGGCCTCATTATTAATGCGGGACATGGTATTAACTACGCCAACATTGCCGAAGTCGTCACGCTGCCGCATTTGCATGAGCTCAACATCGGGCACTCCATCATCAGCCGTGCGCTCTTTGTAGGGGTCGATCAAGCCGTGCGTGAGATGAAGGCGTTTCTGTAATTAATGATACAGTAGTTTCATCGAGAGTCTCGCCGTGCTTGGGCTCGTCTGGTGGCAGTCTTAGGCTCGAAGTTTGAAGCGGTTTAGCCTTAGTGCCATTGGGCAAATAGGCTTTTGTCCATTATGAATACGGCGAAAGGCGCGTGTAGTCTGTCGAAATTAATACGTGTAATCTCTGAAATATTAACTAGTTTGTGTTAGCAAATTTAGGGATCATACATATCTTGCAGTCAGTATTTCATGGAATTCTTATCTTATGCCCATCCTGCTCTTAGTTGCCAGGAAGCCAAAGTGCTGGAGTCTCGCATCCTCGCAGACGAAGCGGCCGAGTGGAAAGCGATGAAAATGGCGGGACAGGGGATTGCGCAGCAACTCGTTCAGGACTACGCCGAGTTATGTTCACCTCCTGAGTACTTGCGAATACTTGCGCTCATCGGCAAAGGAAACAACGGCGGAGATGCCCTCATCGCTTGCGGTCAATTACTGGCCGACTTCCCTCGCGCGCGTGTGTATTTGATTTTAACTCTGCCCGCTGAAGAGCTGCGTCCGCTTGCAGTTCGTGCCCTAAAGCAGCTTGAAGGTCGTGTGGAGGCACATCAGGTCTCTGGGCAAAAGGGTGTGTCTGAGATCACGCAGATGCTCTCCGATGCGGCAGGTAGTGAGGGCTTCCATATCTGCATCGATGGCTTGCTAGGCATGGCTTTTTCACCTCCATTATGTGAGCCATTGGCCTCATTGATTGAAGCAGTCAACACGTTTGAGGCGATCAATTTGCGTGCCTCGGTTGACCTGCCCAGTGGTAAAGGTGACGGCGTTAAAAACGACACAATTAGTTTTCAAGCAGACTTTACCTATGCCACAGGCATCGCAAAGAAACCAATCTTTGAAGGCATTGCTGATTGTGGTCGCATACGATACGTCGATCTTGGTTTTTTTGAAGCCTTTCAAGTAGAGTCGATTAAAACAAAAGAGTATATTTTAACGAGCGCTGTTCTCGACCCCCTCCGTAGCTTACGACCAGCGGCGGTAGATAAGCGTGCATTTGGCCATCTTTTCATCGTCGGCGGATCCGCTTACATGCCTGGGGCACTACTCATGGCAGTTCAAGCGGCGGTGCGCTCGGGCGTCGGCTTAGTCACTGCCTTTGCTCCGGCATCCGTCGCCAGCGCCTTGGCCGCTCAAGTGCCTGAGGCTATGTGGATTCCTTGGCCAGAGACGGGCAATGGCACGCTCAGTCCGCACGCCATGCCTTTGCTTCTAGACCGTATCAATAATGCCTCGGCCGTGCTAGTAGGACCTGGCATGGGCAAAGACCGCAATACGCAAATGGTGACGCAAGAAATCGTTGAGCTTGTCGAATTACCGATCTTGTTGGACGCTGATGCGCTTCGAGTGCGTGTTATGGAAGTCGCCCAAAAGCGTAGAACCCATTATGGCAAAATCGTCATTACGCCACACATGGGGGAGTTTAAGCGGATTGCAAAACTTGCTGAGGCGAACTATTCGATCGAAGTAATTCTTGATTTTTCAGATGCCCACCGTGTGCTCACGGTTTTAAAAGGTGCTAATACACGTATCTGCGATGGCAAATCAGTCATTTATAATACGCAAGGCGGTCCCGTCCTTTCGCGGGGGGGTAGTGGGGATTTACTCTCTGGTTTGATCGGTGGGATGATTGCGCAAAACAGCGTCTGCGTGCCGACCGCCGTAGCGCGGGGCATTATGTTGCACGGTATGGCCGCGCAATTGCTAGCTAGAGCGAAGGGACAAATCGCGGTCCATACCACACAGTTGCTCGACTACCTGCCCAAAGTCCTACGCATTTGAAACGATGGCTGCGACTTTGAATCACCGCAAAGCTTTACTCATACTCAATGGGTTACAGCATGTTGGTCCTATCATGTTACGCCGTTTGCTGGATGCCTACGACCACGACCCTGTCGCGGTGCTGGCAGGAGACCGTAGAAAGTTGCTCAGTGTTAAAGGTGTCGGAGAGAAGGCCGCTAGGGTTTTAGTGCATTGGTCCGATCACTTCGATCTCTCTAAAGAGATTGAGCGCATGAAGGCCTCGAGTATACGTTTTATCGCGCAAACTGACGTCGCCTTTCCGCCGATGCTTCAAGAGATGTATGACCCGCCCATTGGCCTGTATTGGAAAGGTGAATACAATATTGATCGCCCTTGCATCGCTATAGTTGGTACACGCCGCGCGACACTTTATGGTCACAGCGTCGCACGTAAGTTTGCGTCTGAGCTTTCACAGCTTGGCTTTTGTATCGTCAGCGGCATGGCACGTGGTACGGATACGGCAGCGCACGAAGGTGCGCTTGAAGCAGGCGGTCAAACCGTGGCGGTGTTAGGCTGCGGGTTAGATATCGTCTATCCCCCCGAGAACCTGGACTTGTATAAACAGATCGCTGCAACAGGCGCCGTCGCTAGTGAGTTTCCTCTTGGGCGCCGCGCAGACCGACAGACCTTCCCTATGCGCAACCGCGTGGTCGCTGGCATGTGTGAGGCTGTCATTGTGGTCGAAAGCGCTGTTGCTGGTGGCAGTATGATTACGGCCCGTTTCGCGGGCGAGCAGGGAAGGCAGATTATGGCCGTGCCTGGGCGTATCGACCAATCTAGTAGTGGTGGCTGTCATCAGCTGATCCGTGATGGAGCGACTATGGTTACCTCAGTCGACGACATTCTGGAAGAGCTTCGCTATGCACGGCCCACACAGTCTGAGGCAGGATTACCGATCGAACTGGAAGCAACTCCTCAGATCGAGCTCAATGATCTAGAGCGTCAAGTGCTCGACTGTTTTAAAGGGGGCGAGCTCTGTCTCCCCGACCGAATTTCGCAGCAACTCAACCGTCCGTCTGCCGAAGTTTCTGCTGCACTGATGGGGCTAGAGTTAAAGCGCTTAGTCGCTAAGAGAGCTGATGGGTGCTTCGAGGCGCACTAGATGTTTGCACTTAGCGGGAGCCTGGCTTAGTGTAAACCCCATGCATATTATTTTAAGTTTAATCGCAGTAATTATGCAGGCACCTGCGTCTCTCGAGCTGATCGCTCAGGACCCAACTTCCGCCTATGCAAACATGGTTCGCATCCCTAGTGGTAGTTTCGCGATGGGGGGAGATGCTGGATTGATGGATGGTGGTTCGCATTCGCATCAGACTGCCTACCCCATCCACGAAGTTACGGTGGATGCGTTCTGGATGGATGTTGCTGAGGTGACCAACCGCCAGTTTGCTGAATTTGTAGAAGCAACGGGTTACGTGACCTTTGCTGAGCGTCCTTTGCCAGCGGGTGACGTGGCAGCACTACAGCAGGTAGCCGACTACAATATTAAACAGCTTCAGCTCGCGGCTGATTCTGTCGCTGGTCCTGAAAGGGCGGCCATCTACGAATCGATTCAGCGAATTAAAGATTCTTCGCAGTTACTGGGCCAGACGGCTGGTTCTATCATTTTTGAACTGCCAGAAGCAGAGCTGCGCTCTGAGAGCGACATCACACAGTGGTGGCGGATCGAGGCTGCGGCTACTTGGCGCGCGCCCGATGGCGTGGGCTCCAATTGGCAAGACCGACTCGACCACCCTGTGGTGAATGTGACGCACGACGATGCTGCTAAGTATGCCGCTTGGGCTGGAAAGCGCCTGCCGACCGAGGCCGAATGGGAGCGTGCCGCACGTGGTGGTTTAGAGCGGCAGCCATTTGCTTGGGGCGATGTCTTCGCACCGCTAGGTGAGGATGTTTGGATGGCTAACATCTGGCAGGGCGTATGGCCTTATGAGAATACTAAGGAGGATGGATTTGCGGCTACCGCCCCCGTCAAGAGCTTTCCGCCCAACGCATTTGGGCTCTATGACATGGCAGGGAATGTGTGGGAGATCGTCGCCGACCGCTACCACCCAAAAGCCTACTCACTGCGAACGGATGGAGCCATCAATCCGACCGGCCCCGATGTCGATAGCCTGAGCCGATTGCGCCAACGATTGCCAACTTATGTTACACGTGGTGGTTCTTTCCTATGCTCAGATGGTTGGTGTAGCGGTTATCAACCTGGCTCACGGCAATCGCTAGAAAATGACTCTCCTGCTCACCATACTGGCTTTCGCTGCGTAAAAGATGTGAATTGAAGAATCGTCGACCCTACCTGATTAAAATTTGTGATCGACAGTGTCCTCCTGATTTAGAGTAGTAGAGCTATGTCTGAAACATTCGAAAATGTTAGCATCATTAAAAAAGCCAATGTCTATTTCGGAGGCCAAGTCACCAGTCGCAAGGTGCAGTTTGCTGATGGCTCAAAGAAGACCCTCGGTTATATGCAGGCGGGTGATTACGAGTTTGGCACCGAGGCGCTCGAGATAAAGAATCTCTAAGAATGTTGTCGTGAGTAAGTTGTCTTAGTAAATTATTAACTTAACTTACAATAGGGTTTTTGAATATATTCTTATTTATAAAAAAAATTGTAGAATTTTCACTTTCACAGACGTGACAAGATTTACCTCAACCTCTTCGTGAAAATCATCACGGCTAATTTCATGTAAGGGAAAGCTCACTCCCAAAATGAAAATTAGAAATAACTCAAAATACTTTTATTCATTCAGGCAGATCATATCAGAGAACCCATTAAAATCTCAATTGATATAAATTAATTCTTATTTTAATTTATATTTCTTACTTTTTTAGATAGTTCAATTAATTGGTTTGGCTTACTTTTACGTTTTTTTAATTTAAATTCATCGTATAGATTTCCTGTAGCATCAAAGGCTTGAAATCGTAAATCATTATCAGAAATGTCAATTATCTGATACAGCTGTGTATCTTCTAAAATTTTTTTTGCATAGTTGCCTTTCGTAAATTCATACATTTTCGGGCCACTTACTGATACAACATAGACTGTCCCTACATCGGGATCATAAGCTTGTTGGTAACCATTAGGCACATTTTCAACCTTAGCTCCGGCAAGGTCTCCAGTTCGAGAATATACATGGTCATGACCGTTGAGCACTAGATCAACTTTAAATTCATCAAACAATGGCTTCCACAGTTTCCTCAGATGAGGATTATCACGATCGGTTCCAGGTGAATACATAGGATGATGAAAAGTAACTACTGTCCATTTATTGGGATTATTCTCTAGTACGGATTTAATCCAAGGAACTTGCTCCTCTTGTGCAATATTTGAGTCCAAAGAAATGAATCTTACTCCTTGATAATCCAAGTAATAAACTGTCTCTTTCAAACGCTCATCTGGTACATCTTGAATAGGAAAGACAAATTGTGGTTGCCAGTGAGCACTTATTTCAGGAGCAGTTCTCTTAGCTTTTGAATATTTTACGTATTCATGATTTCCAGGAGTGGCTAACAGAGGTATTGTTGCGTTTACCCAGTCTGGGCCTTCGTGCCACTCACCCCAATTGGAATCCATATCTTTAATATCCACAAGATCCCCAGCATGAAGTATAAAAGACGCTCTTGGAGCATCACGAAAAGCCTCCCTAAATACTCTTGACCAGTGAGTTCTTACTTCGTTCTGAGCATCACCAAAATAAATAAAACTAAAGGGTTCAGGATAAGAGCTTGCTGTCTTGAAGTGGAAATATTCACTCCAATTTACTCCATCGCCTACTCTATATGCATAAAGGGTATTTGGGTCCAAGCTCCTAATGGTGACACTATGGTAATGAGCTTGATTTATATCGCTCTGAAAAAATATAGTTTTTGCCCCAAATAAATCTGGGTTTAAGTCACGCCCACTGGCATTTGCAACCGCTATTTGGACATAAGCTTTTTTTACAGAGGTATCTGTTCTCCATGTAATGGATTGCGTTGTTGCTGGATTATCTTCCCAAGTCAGAACTATACGATCTGGCATTGGTGTTGGTTTATACATTTCTACAGATGAATATTTAACGATGCCCGAATCATCGTGAGCTAATGCATAGAGGCATAGAAATAAACCTAAGAGTACTGCTTTTGAGAACCTAAACATTGTTTTTAACAAATTGATTAAAGAGATACATAATATGTTTGGCTCATTATGCTTCAAACCCAAAGAAATAAAAACTCTAGGTCATTACAAATTGTTACTATGGTGGGTCTGGCTGGCAGTGATGCGTGGAATACCTATGCCGAAGGTCAGGTCTTTGAGGTGGAAGGCAATTCCAAGTTCAGCCTGAAAGTGGCTGATGGTGGGGCGGACTATTGCTGTAGCTATATTCAGTAGGGTCAGTGCTATTGCAGGGGGCGTATCTCAAGTGTAAGGTTACGCTTTGTGACCTTGCTCTTTAATACCCTTACGCTATCTGTTTCTTCATGAATGGAGTATTAGTTTTAACGATCAGTGGGCAAGATCGCGCGGGTTTAGTTGAAAAACTTGCAGATGTGATTGCGGAGCATGGTGGAAATTGGGAGCATTGTCGGATGGCTCATCTTGCTGGGCGTTTCGTCGGTTTGTTGGAGGTGACGGTGACTGGAAATCAGCAACAGGACCTTGAATCGGCACTACGTGGGATCAGTGACCTTGACGTGATGATCGCTCCTGGGCTAGCTCCCTCTGAGATGGAGCCTATGCGTCAGTTTGACCTCGAAGTGGTCGGTAGTGACCATCCTGGTATTGTGCGTGACGTATTTAAGGCATTGGCTCAAGTGTCCGTTAATGTGGAAGAGCTCAGCACCCGAGCCTATAGCGCGCCTGATAGCGGCTGTATACTTTTTGAAGCAAACGCTCGGTTGGCAGCTAGTTCAAAGGTCGACCGTGAGAAAATCCGTAATCATCTTGAGAAGATCGCACTCGATGTCTTGGTGGATATACGGCTGGGTGACTGATTTATTTTGGCTCAATGATGTATTTATACCTTAACAGGATTCTACATCTTGCGATACGTCATTGAAGGCTCAGTGCAGACCAAAGTGAGGCGTATAAACTGATCGCAACATTTAGAGCACGATTATTCGACTTCTGCCATTTGTTCAGAGTGGATTTGACTCAAAGTAAGCACTCCACTGGTCAGAGTGCGGCTACTGCCATTGGATTGTGCGCTGAGTTGATAGCTGTTGGTTTCAGCACCGTCGGCTATGATTAGACGGGCATTTGCGTGGCCCTCCCTGGTATCTAACATTTTAAGTGAATCTCCATAGGCGCGGATTATGAAGTCGCGGTCGGACATTTGGAGATTCGCCTGATTTAATAAAGTATTGGTGAGCATCTCGGCGACTTCATTGCTAGAAGCCGCAGACTCTATTTCGTAAATATAAGCGTCGGATAGGTGGGTTAGCGTTTCGAGAGTATTGGTATGATCACGAAGTGTGACTTGTGTGAGTAATGCATCTTCGAGGATTTCGTCTTCTATGCTCAGTGCCGCTGCTAGGTCGTCGACTTTGACAATTTGATGGACGGCGATAAGCAGCGTTTCCAGATCAATTGCACGCAGGGAGAGAAGTCCACTGCTCGATCCTTCAGGTCGAATCAGCTCGATGGCGAGTAGCGCTTTTTTATCTTGAGCGAAGATGGCCTCGTTTTGGTAGCTGAAGATTTGGCTGCTATTGTCTAACGTATTAGGGTTGAGCTTGAAACCTACGGGGATAGTTACGCTGAATGCGTTACCATCGATTTGAGTGAGAGTGTTATAAAAGTCCTTACGTAACTTGGCATCGGTGCGGTGAGTTCCTTCGCTATCTTGGGTGAAAACGCCGTCGAAGAACAGCGTCTCATAGTCTAGTTGCCAGCATCTTTCCAGAAGCTGCTGGCAAAGCGTCGCCATGGCCTCTTCGAAAGTGGAAGATTCCAGTACGTAGTCGAATCGTGCTTCGTCGATTGTTACCTGTGCCGCCTTCTGTGCGTCGACCGAGGTGAGTAAAGCCACCAAGCTTTTTTGATTAGTCCGGATGTTCAAGTTCGCGCTCTCGATCATTAGTTTGCCGCGCTTGACGATCTCCTTTATGTCTCTGTCAGGATCAAAAGTTGAGGGTTTAGTTTCGGCTAAGTATTGTCCACTACGTAGGTTGGACTTAGCGTCCTCGATCGCAGCCTCTAGATTGAGAAATTGTATATTCTGCGACGCCGTCATATAGGGCATTAGAACATCGATCTGTTCGATGATACTTAAGTCAATAGCTTCCTCTTTTGAAGCCTTAGCACTGGCCATGAATGGCAAAAATATGACAGTTGTAAGCAATAAATTTGCCCAAGATCTTAGTCTGGATCGATACATAATGAGAATTTTGACAGTGTTATAAAATAGGTGTGACGAGCATCTTAAGACCTTGAAGATTTGCCAAGTACATTCCGTCAAAGAGTTGATAGTTTTGATGTCATATTTACCGTATGTTTACTTTACCATGTGCCACGCATTGACAGGAACCCTTATGATAGTGTTTCTTAGTTGTATGCAGATTAATGAAGAATTAACTCTCGTCCGCGATACCGAAGCCACGATCATTCCCGCAGGGGATATACAGGTATTGCCTTCGGGCACACGCGCAGTGATTTCGCAAGCGCTCGGTGGAACTGTGACTATTCGTACAGACTCAGGTTTGTTCCGCCTTTCGAGCCAAGACTGGGATGCTCTAGGTGCAGAAGCCCAAGCGCAACTTGATCAGGCGGTCAAGGAGGCGGAGTCTGTATCTGGTGATGTGCCTTTCGGTGAAGAGCTGGTCTGGGAGGCGATGAAAGGCTGCTTCGATCCCGAGATACCAGTTAACATTGTGGACCTGGGGCTCATCTATGATTTGCAAATCAACGATCCGGATACCGATGGTAGGCACGCGATCAATGTTAAAATGACATTGACCGCCCAAGGCTGCGGCATGGGTCCTGTCATCGCAGAAGATGCGAAAAAGAACATCGAAGCGCTCGGCGCCGTATCGTCGGCGCAAGTCGACATCGTGTGGGATCCGCCTTGGACGCCACATATGATCTCTGATGCTGGTCGTCAAAAGCTAGGTTTGGAGTAGGGCGCTACGAACACAATGGCTGTCGCTGGCCTTGGCAAATATAGTCCTACGTCTTGCTGTATTTTGTGCTGTGACTTTACGTTTGCAAGGCGGCTAGTTTAGCAAACTTTGCCATTACGCATTCTAAAATGGATTGGGGGCTGAGGCCATTTTCATCGCGTAGCTTTTTCACAGAACTGCCGTGTTCGATGAAGGTGTCCGGCCAGCCAATGCGTTCGACGTGGCAGTGTTGTAGTTCGGCGATTTGGAGCGCTTCCATCGCTGCACTGCCCAAGCCCCCGGTGATGACGTGGTCTTCCATTGTCACAATGAGGCGAGTCGATTGTGCGGACTCGGCGAGTAATACGGTGTCTAGTGGCTTGACGAAGCGTGCGTTGACCACACCTGCATCGATGCCGTGCTCACGGAGGCTGCTGGCAAGCTCTTCTGCATCAGTGACCATCGTGCCAATAGCCCAGATGTCTATATCGCTACCTGATTTTAGGCGTTTTGCTTTGCCGACTTCGATTGCTTTAGGTTTTTCTTTTATCGGGGTGCCGACTGCGTTACCGCGTGGATAGCGGATGAAGGCGGCACCTTGATAGGCGAGGCCTGTGGCCATCATGTCGGCAAGTTCATCTTCGTTGGCGGGTGCCATGACGACGATACCTGGCACGCAGCGTAAATAGGAAAGGTCAAAGAGGCCGTGGTGGGTGGCGCCATCGTTAGGTGACAGACCCGCGCGATCCATGCAGAAGAGCACAGGCAAGTTTTGCAGCGCGACATCATGGATGATCTGATCGTAAGCGCGTTGTAGGAAGGTCGAGTAGATCGCGCAGACGGGATGGTAGCCAGAAGTGGCCATACCCGCTGCAAAGAGAACGGCGTGTTCTTCGGCGATACCGACATCGAAGAATTGGTCGGGCAACTCTTTCTCAAGAATATTCAGCCCAGTACCGGAAGGCATGGCAGCAGTGATGCCCACGACGTTTTTGTCCTCACGTGCTAGCTTGACAAGAGTCTCACCCATCACGTCTTGATACTTAGGTGGAATGCCCGAGGCGGAGGGAGGTCCTTTGCCCGTCTTTATATCGAAGGGGCTGGCGCCGTGAAAGCGCTCAGGGTTTTCGATGGCGACATCGTATCCGCGACCTTTCTCAGTTAAAATGTGAAGGATTACTGGCTGTTCGGCATTTTTTGCAAACTCTAGGTAGTGCTCGACCTGCTTTTGATCGTGCCCATCAATGGGGCCAATATAGCGAATACCGAATTTTTCAAAGAGTGATGAGGAGACGAAGAAGTCTTTCGTCTCTTGTTTCCACTTAATACCAAATTTGATGATCGACTCACCGCCTGGCATTTTTTGGAGAAGACTCTCGATGCCGTCGTTGAGGCGGTTGTAGATTGGGTTTGTGATCAGCTCGTTAAAGTAGCGAGATAGTGCGCCTACATTTTTTGCGATCGACCACTTGTTATCATTGAGAATGATGATGAGGCGTTTGGTTGAGCCGGCTACGTTGTTGAGCGCTTCCATCGTGATGCCACATGTAAAAGCGGCGTCGCCACAGAGCGCGACGACATTCTCGTCAGTGCCACGCTTATCGCGGGCGACAGCCATACCTAGCGCGGCGGAAAGTGCGGTGCCAGCGTGGCCTGCACCGAAGGCGTCGTGCTCGCTTTCGTTACGCGTGAGAAAGCCGCTGTAGCCATCACTCGTACGGATGTGGTCAAAGCGTTCGTCGTTGCGTCCGGTCAGTAGCTTGTGAACATAGCCTTGGTGGGAGACGTCGAAGCAGAAGCGGTCTTTTGGCGTATTAAACACGCGATGCAGGCCAATGGTGAGCTCGACCACTCCTAGGTTGGGACCGACGTGACCACCATTTTTGGAGGTCGTTGCTATGACGCGTTCGCGAATCTCTTCTGCCAGTTGTGGTAGTTCTTCGAGCGTGAGATTTTTTACGTCATCAGGCGATTGGATCTGGGCGAGTAGGGACATTTCGTAAATTAATCTTCGCTAGAATCGTCAAAGTTTTCGAGCTCACCAGTTTTAAGATTGAGTTGTTCGATTTTGAGCTCGGCTTCTTTTAGCTGCGCTTGGCAATGATTCAGTAGTTTAGAGCCTTCTTCAAACTTAGCTACTAAGTCAGCGAGCGGCGTATCGCCGTTCTCCATTGCTTGGATGAGGCCTTCAAGGCGCTCGACAGATTTTTCAAAAGTGGGGGCTTCTTTTTTTGCTGGCATTGTATTTAATCATGTGAGTCGAAGGCGCTCTGGATGACTTCGAGATCGATGTTTTTAATGATGAGATCTTTGATGATCGGTATTTTATCCTCATCGCTAGGCTGTGTCTTGACTGTCATGTTGTTGATTTTGGAAGCGACTTTATAGCTGTCCTCCTCGCACATGATAACGGGGATCGAGGTTTTCTCGATCATTTCCATTAGCTCCTGTTGGGGAAGAATATCACGCGTTAGGATGATACCGCCAATGAGGTTATCTCTACCCAGCCCTTCGGTTGCGATGGCTGATAGAATGATGTCTTCTCGGTCGCCTGGCGCTATAATGAGTGTGCCCTTGACGAGGTATTCTGCGAGACCTTTGGCTGCCATTGCTCCGATAATAACTTTGTCGATCCGGTTTTTACTGCCGGAGGTTTTGCCATTGAGCCAGCGCCCTTTAGTCTCGGCGACTACTTGTTCTAGATTAGGTTGTGTCAGCTTGCACTCGTGGGGAATACAACCGAGTAGCGGGATATTCATGCGTTCAAGGGCAATACGGCAATATTTGTCGACCATCTCTAGCTTGTCGGGTTCGACTTTGTTGATAATCGCTCCGATTATCTGCACGCCGGCAGCTTCGAAGACGGCCTTGTTAAGCGCGATTTCATCAATCGGCCGTCCGATGCCGCCACGTGCGACAATGATAACTTTTGCATTGAGGCGCTTGGCGACTTCCGCGTTGGAGAGATTGAAGACTGATCCCACACCAGCGTGACCGCTGCCTTCAATAATTATGTAGTCACGCTCAAAGGCTGCACGGTCGAAGGCACGGCACATTTTATCGATCAGATCGGTGTGACTTGCGGAGGGGTTATCTAGATACTCCCTGGAAAAAGTTGTATGCACAGCAATGGGACTCATCGCGTGGATTGGGGTCTTCACATTAAAAATTTGGTTGAGCAAGATGGAGTCTTCGTCGATCTGGCGGCCTTCGACTTCGACGAAGCGCTGGCCTACTGGCTTGATGAATCCAACTTGCTCGGTGATACTACGTATTGCCGAAAAGAGAGCAAGACTCGTGGTGGTCTTACCGTCATTCATCCGAGTCGCGGCGATGAAGATACGTTTGGTTGTCTTGTTGCGCGGCGCAGTTAAGATCTCCGTGTCCTCGGGTTCGGTGAAGTCTTTTTGTCTTAGTGGCATGTACTCAGAGTGAGTTTTGTTAGCTTGCGGATCTGGTATCCTAGAGTAGAGTCACGTCTTCGTTCAAATCGTCGCTATTCTCGGTCGGGTAGAGTAATTTATGATCGATAGCCTGCGAGGCGACCATCACGGCAGTACTAAATATATCGGTAGCTGAAGCACCACGACTGATCTCTGCAGCGGGCTTGGCAAGACCAGTAAGTATGGGACCATAGTTGCGCGCACGGGTCAAGGTGTCGACTAGTTTAGAGGCGATGTTGGCTGAATGTAGATCAGGAAAGATGAGAACGTTAGCATGACCGGCGACGGGACCGTCGATCTTCTTGGCTTTCGCAGTAATAGGGTCAAGAGCGGCGTCGACTTGAAGCTCCCCGTCAATCTCCATAGGAATGCCGAGTTCACGAGCTTTGATGCGCGCCATTTTAGTGGCTGCTTTCATCTTGGCCACGGTTGGGTCCTTACTCGTCACGCTTTTACTAGAGTAGCTCAGCAAAGCCACGTAGGGCTTTGTATTAGTTAGGTGGTATCGAAGCGCGGCAGTAGTCACTGCGATGTCAGCAAGTTGTTCGCTCGTTGGATTAGGAATCACAGCGCAGTCAGCAAGAAAGAGCTCTCGGTCTTTACCCGTCTCAAGGTCTTCCAGATCGAAGATGTTGAGCGAAGATACGGTGTTAACATCGGGTAGGCGAGGGACGATTTGCAGGAGCGGGCGTAGCGCACTAGAGGCGGAACTGGTGGCACCCGATACGATCGCATCAGCCTGCGAGGTTGCGAGCATCATAGTAGCGTAGTAGTTGGTGTCCTCCAGGTATTGCTCTGCGTCTTTTTCTTTGAGGTTTTTGAAACGGCGCAGGCCTTGAAATTTTTGGACGAAACCTTCCCACTCATCACTACGGCGCGGCTCGATAATTCGGATGTGCTCAAGGTTGATGTTGAGCTTTTCGGCATTGGCCTTAATTTTCATACGGTCGCCTAATAGAATCGGAATACCTAGTGAATTGGATGCAAATTTGCGTGCTGCTTGCAAGATGCGAGGGTCACTGCCTTCAGGGAAGACGACGCGTTTTGGATGGCGCTTGAGGCGGGCGGTGAGTTTTGAAATGAGTGGCATTGATCAAATAATAAGTTTAAAGTGGTCTTACTGACTAAAGTAAGAGAAAGACCAAGAACTAAGAGTAATAAATATACAATTGCCAAAGCTTTTTACGCCGTAGTTTCTAGTCTTTACCAGGGTAATGAATTTACCTGTCCCCAGCAAACAGATGTTCCAAAATCTCAAAAACATTGCCGTAGTCAGTCTTTCGACTGTGGGTTCCCGTTTATTGGGGCTTTTGCGAGATATTCTGATTTTTGCGGCGCTCGGCGCAAGCCTGTGGAATTCCGCCTTCATTTTGGCCTTCACCCTACCCAATCTTTTTCGCCGACTCCTCGGCGAGGGGGCGCTTAGTTCGGCTATTGTCCCTATTTTTTCAGATGTGCTGGAGCGGGAGGGGCGAAGTGGTGCCTTCCGCTTTCTTAATCAAGTATTTGCACGATTATTGTTGGCGCTAATTGTAATTATTGGTCTAGGCATGCTTTTGCTGGCTTGGGCGGCTAGTGGTAACTTTTTACCCGAGCGCTGGGTGACGGGCGCGGGCTTGGCCGTCTGGCTGCTACCCTACATGCTATTTATTTGTCTAGCCGCGATTATCTCGGTGGGTCTGAATCTAGTTGGCCGTTTTGCGGTGGCGGCATCGACGCCCATCTTACTTAACCTTTCTATGATCGGGGCGCTCGCCGCAGGCCTCTGGCTGGATGCCGATGTGGCGCGCTTGGTCTACTGCTTGTGCGGCGGCGTGCTTTTGGGTGGACTCTTGCAGCTGCTTGTCCCAGCGATCGATCTCATGCGTCAAGGGTGGCGTCCGCGACTGGAGAAACAGGGCGGGGCGGCGCTGACCGAACTCTGGCAACTCTTTTTACCGGGACTAATGGGGGCGGCAATTTTGCAGGTCAATATACTCATCTCGCGGCTTTTGGCCTACTCGCTTGACGAATCAGCAGTGTCCGTACTTTACCTGGCAAGTCGATTAATGGAGCTACCTCTTGGCGTATTTACTATCGCGGTGGCGACTGTATTCTTTCCGCTCTTAGCTAAGGCACTCTCGAATCATGATGAGACGGCCTTTTCAGCGGCCTTTCTCCAAGGTTTGCGCCTCGTGGTCGGTATTTCTGTACCTGCGGGTATTGGGTTGTTTGTGCTCGGGGAGCCGATAATCGAGCTGCTTTTTCTTTGGGGGGCTTTTGAACAGGCCGATGTACTGGCTACCGTGCCACTTCTTGCAATTTACGGGATTGGCTTGCCGCTTTACTCGGCGGCGACTTTTGCCACCCGTGGACTCCACGCTAGTAAGGATATGCACACCCCAGTTAGAGTCGCATTTTACTGCCTGTTAATTAATTTATTTTTCGGCTTACTCCTTATGCAATTCTGGTCTGCCGCTGGGCTGGCCGCGGCCAACGTATTGTCCGCGCTCGCACAGAGCTGGCTACTTTGGAGAGCGCTCTCGGCGAGGCGTCCTGGCATAAGTTGTCACGCTTTGCTTCCAGCTTTCTCTAAGGTGCTCATTGCGGGAGCCGGCATGGGTCTAATTTGTGCCCTCGCATGGTCATTTTTGGCTGGTTTCGACTTAAGCGAAAAACTCAGTGCCGCACTCACCGTCGCCGTCTGCGTGCCGGGGGGCGCTGTGGTCTATTTCATTCTGCTCTACCTTCTCCGTTTTGAGGAGATAGCTACGCTCAAGGCAATGTTTTTTAGCTACTTGATGAGGCGCTAGCAGTGGGCTGGATTCCCGATTTTAGCAGGCTGCCTACGGAATGTAGGTCAAGAATAACCGCAGGGAGGGCTAGACTTACCACTAAAACCGAGGTAGCCAAGGTATATGATTGTTTTGCTCTATGGTCACTCCGTTTTCGGAGCGGGTCGAACCACAACCAGAGCTGCAGGCTAGGGTCGCGGCAAACGTGAGAACGAGGACGATTTTTGAGATGTTCTTTTTCATATGCTCGCTGCTAAGTGTTTATTTTAATAAGCGGATGTAATAAAGTAAGCGCTTAGGCTATTGAAAGTCCAGCTCTGCTGTGCTTGATACTTTTTAGCTCCTAGTATTGCGTAGCAGTTCCTTTCTATTGTAACAAATAAATATGTCCGATTCTTTCCTAGCCGAACCTTTGCTTTCCGTTCGCGATCTCAAAGTTCATTTCCCCGTCAAAGGCGGTGTCCTCCAGCGCACCGTCGACGTGGTCAAAGCCGTGGATGGCATCAGTTTTAACGTGCCCCGGGGCAAGACTGTCGGCCTCGTCGGTGAAAGCGGCAGCGGGAAGACCACTACTGGGCGCGCTATCGCACGTCTTGTGCCCATCACCGCCGGCTCCGTTCACTACGAGGATCGCGATCTGGCCACATTGTCTCGCCGTGATTTCTTTGCCTATCGCAAGAAAATCCAAGTTATCTTCCAAGATCCCTTTGGCTCGCTCAACCCCAGGATGACGATCTACAGCATCATCGCTGAGCCTCTCGATATCCATTTCAAAGAGTGGTCAAAGTCGCAAAAGCAAGCTCGCGTGGCAGAACTGCTTGAAAAAGTGGGACTCACTGCTGAATTTATGCAGCGCTACCCGCACCAGTTCAGCGGAGGCCAGCGCCAGCGCATCGGCATCGCCCGTGCACTCGCGGTCGAGCCCGACTTTATCGTTTGCGACGAGCCTGTCAGCGCGCTCGACGTCTCTGTGCAGGCGCAGATCATCAATCTTCTGCAAGACTTGCAAGATGAGCTCGGCTTGACCTATCTCTTCATCGCCCATGACCTCGCAGTGATCGAGCACATCAGCGACCAAGTACTCGTCATGACAGAAGGCAAAATCGTGGAGCAGGCTAGCGCAGCAGAGATCTACTGTAATCCGCAACATCCTTACACAGTCAAGCTACTCGAAGCTGTCCCGCAGGTTTAGATTTTATGCATACAGTTGAGCGCTCTTTCGACTACTTCGACTGCGAAGCGATTAGCTCTTTGAGCTGGTCTTTTTTCAGGGGTTCCATCTGGGGACGGTAGTGAACGAAAGTCTCTTCGTTGGTGATTTCGTGTTCTTTGTAGCAACGGCACATGTCCTGCGAGTCCATGACTTGGCGGTTGTATTTGCCGCAGAAAACGCAAAGTTTTACATGCAAACGTAGAAAGAAGCGCCTTAAAAGGGGCATCTTTTCGTAGTCCTCTTTGGACAGTGCATTGGATACTTGTTTACAGGTAAACATATGTTAGTGAATTATTTAACGTCTTTTCCAGTCCAGCTATCTTCGAGTAGTAATTTAAGCTGTTCTCGGGCACGGTGTAGGAGCACCCATAGATAATTCGGAGTGATGTCCATTGCCTTACAAACTTCTTCAGTTGTTTGATCTTCGAGCACGCGCAGGACGAATGCTTCTCGGGCGGGATCTTTGACTTGGGCGATACATTTCTCGAACACAATCCAGAACTCGCCGTTATCATACGATTTACGGGGGTTAAATTGCCAAGGGTCTGGATTGGTCGTGGCGATGCCACTATATTTGAACCAAAAACTCTCTAAGAGAGCTTCGTCTTCCGCCTCGATATCGACCTTGTTTTCTTTGATGGATTTACGAATCTGATCAACGATCTTGTTGCGCATAATACCGCGTAGCCAAAATTTGATATCGCGACTGCCATCGAATCGCTCGAGTGCCTTGATGCCGGCTAGAAAGGTGTCTTGTACACAGTCGTTAGCAGCGTCGGGATTGCGCAAGCGCGACATGGCGAAGCCGTAGAGATAATCTCCATACTGATCGACCCACTGCTCAGGTGGGGTGACAGGTACTTTCGGTTCAGGTTTGTCAAGCACGGTGTGAAGGTGCTTCTTGGTATTGGGGAGTCAACTCAAGTATTCGCTTAGTGGTTTGCTAGGGATACTAATCACTACCCGCAGGTCTTAACTTTAAACTCAATCGCTCGATCTGCTTCGTCTAAGATTAACAGTGCTTTTTGTTCGGCCTCGCGCATTTTGGCGCGGTCGCTCTCTCTGCGGTCGTCGTAGCCAGCTAGATGCAGCCAACCGTGGACGAGGTAGAGGCTGAGTTCCTGGCTGAAAGGCAGGTCTAATTCGGCGGCTCGGCTCCGAGCGTGGTCGACGGAGACGATGATCTCCCCGGCCGATTCCATCTCGGGCTGAGCTGGGAAGGTGATCACATCGGTCGGGCTTGGATCTTCCATGAAGTCGGCGTGCACTTGTGCAATTTCGGCATCGTTGACGAAGGCGATGCTTAGCTCGCCCTCGCTGATTGGGAATCTACCAGATGCGTGGATCGCCTCGAAAAGAGCGATGGCGGCGTGCTCAGGGTCGACGAGGGCGCTAGATTGGTTGTTGATCTCCAGGCTGAGCGTTGGCATCGGGCGTTTTGTTGGTGCTTCCCTTTTCGAGATCGTCGGCCTTTTCGGCATCGCTCTTTGGGTATTCTACACGGGCGTGTAGCATGTTAAGAACAGTGTAGATGAAGCTCTTACGTATCTGGTCGAGTTCTTGAAAGGTGAGTGGACAGTTATCGAGCTGGCCGTCTTCGATCCGGTCTTTGAAGATGCGGTCGATCAACTCTTCTACGTTGGGCTGAGTGACTTTTTTCAGAGTACGGCTGGCCGCCTCGACGCTGTCAGCGAAGAAGATGATGGCGCTCTCTTTAAAGGCGGGTTTTGGGCCGTCGTAGCGGTAGGTGCTCTCATCGACCACAACTACTTCTTTTGCCTTCTTTTTGACCCTAGCGTTCGTCTTTTCGGAGAAGGGCTGGTGGCTGTCTTCTTGTTTTTCCTTAGCGCGTTTTTTGGCTTGGTAATAAAAATATTGAATTAGGGTGGTGCCGTGGTGCTGACGAATGACGTCGATGATCACGCGCGGCAGCTTTTCCTTGCGCGCCATTTCGACGCCTTCTTTGACGTGCGCTTTGATCACTAGGGCGCTCATCGAGGGGTTCTTCTCATCGTGTGGGTTCGCGCCGTCGCGCTGGTTTTCGGCGAAATATGCGGGTTTAACTAATTTGCCGATATCATGAAAGAGGCAGCATACTCGGCAGAGCAGGGGACTCGCGCCGATAGTGGCAGCGGCATTTTCAGAGAGGTTGGCCACCATGAGACTGTGGTGATAGGTGCCAGGGGCTTCCATCTGCATACGGCGCAGGAGGGGATGGTTGAAGTCGGTTAGTTCGAGCAGAGTAATTTCGGTGGTGATCTTAAACAGCTGCTCGAAGACGGGCAGCAAACCGACAGCCAGAATGCCTGTGAGCAAACCGACGACAAGGGCGACAAGTGTCTGCTGAACGACAATGCCAAAGGAGAAGCCGTTAAGGAGGCCTATGGCCGCCGCAGCGATAGCGGCCGTCGCGCCAGCAAGAAGTCCCGAGCGAACGAGTTTTGAACGTTTGCGGACGTTAGTCGATACATAGGCACCAACAACGCCCGAAAGAAAAGCTATGAGAATGAACTCGACTGAATTGTTCTGAATGATGCCAAAGACGACTGCAATGATCAGCGCCGAGAGCACGGCGGGGGCTCCTCCTACGAGCACGGCCACGATAATCGGTGCGAGCGCGTAAGGTGCCACGTAGGGTAGCATGCTCAACGAAGGTCGGCTATTGATCAGCGCGCTTTCGCCGATCTCCATGATTATTCGGATAATTAATAAATTTAGTAGGATACTGAGAGCGGTTATGGCGATGGCTCGATTGCGCTGATGTAGTTCGCGCAGGCCTTGCTTTACGTAAATGTAAACGGCGATCAGGAGGATCGAGGTTAGCATGAGTCGCTCAATAAAGAGTGGATTGAAGATGAGCGAATTACCGCGGCGTTCTAGTTCGACTTGTCGGTAGGCTGCAAGGCGCTCTATGTCGGCTTCCTTAATCATGGCTCCTGGCTCGATCAACGTCTCCCCTTGTTTGAAATTGATTATGCTAGGTTCTAGTTGGTCGATGGCTCGTTGGATCGCACGATTAGTGCCGATCGCACTGTAGAGCAGGTTTGGCTCAAGACCTTCACGAAAGATGTCGAAGAGAACGCGCGCCGTGGTAGAGTTACCTGAGAGTGAGTTGATCCTTACGCGCAGCGCGACGAGTGCATCGGCCAAAGAGCGAGCATCTGGAAGATTGTAGCGACCATCCTCATCGACGAGTTGAATGACGGTTACCTGTGGCCCTACCGTCTCGGAGCTATTGGCCGAGTAGATGCCGTCCTCGAAGATTTCTTTGAGCACAGAGAGTGCGTCGTTGAAAAGCGTGGAGCGTTCCTTGGGTTTGGTCTGCTTTGTGAGCTTAGAAATGGACTCGGCCTCGACTGCTAGTTGGTTCGACTCGATCAGTGTCGTCGCAGTTTTTAGGAGTTCGGCTTGCAAGACTTCGTCGCCCTCGTCTTCGAATTCGATTTGGTTTTTCGCAATACTAGAGTTGAGCTCGTTAATAAATTGGCGAAATTTTTCAAACGGCTCGAATGTGCGCTGGAAAACCGGTGGCACTTGCGCGCGGGCTGCCGCCGCATTGGCCTCGGCCATCACTTCGCTTTCGTATTGAAATTGGAACTCGGAAACGACTCGTGTCTGCGCCGCCTGGTTGAGGATGATGCGTGGCCCCTTCGGTTTTTGTCCGAGGTAGCAGATAGTGATGACGAGGGCCGAAAAAAGTAGAAAGAGGCTGACCTCAATTAACCGGCTAGTCTCGAAAAAGTGCGAGGTGGCCGACTCTTTACCGCGGCCAACATCCTTGCGCACGCCATTGGAGCCGTCTTTGGATTTACGCTTCTTGTTGTATTTTTTAGTGAAAAAAGCCATAGGAAAGTGTTTTATTGGCCTGCTACAGCCGCAGTAGGTTAAATTAAGCTATTGCGTAAGCGTTGATAATATCTTGCACAAGCGGGTGGCGGACGACGTCTTGGCCATCAAAGTAAAAGAGGTGGATACGCTCGATGCCTTTGAGCACGCGGGTGGCCTCCTTGAGACCCGATTGCTTATTGCGCGGTAGGTCGGTTTGGGTGATGTCGCCCGTCACCACCATGCGACTACCGTCGCCGAGGCGGGTAAGGAACATCATCATTTGTTCGTGAGTGGTATTTTGTGCCTCATCGAGCACGACGAATGCGTTGGCGAGGGTGCGGCCACGCATGTAGGCGAGCGGCGCGATCTCAACGATACCGCGCTCGACGAGTTGCATGGTTTGCTCCTTGCCGATCATGTCGTTCATAGCGTCGTAGAGCGGGGTTAAGTAGGGTAGAATCTTTTCTTGCAGTTCGCCAGGAAGAAAACCGAGTGCTTCGCCCGCTTCGACTGCGGGGCGGGTCAAAATGATCCGTTCGACGCGACCTTCGAGTAGCTCGCGTAGTGCCATGGCCATGGCCAAGTAGGTTTTACCCGTGCCTGCGGGACCGATACCGAAGGTAATAGGGTGCGCGTCGATCGCTTGCAGGTAGCGTTTTTGATTGAGCGTCTTGGGCACGACGCTCTGGCGTTTAAGTTTGATGACGAAGGGATGGCGGTAGATCTCACGCAGTTCGTCGCCCTTGCCCTCCGCCACGCAACGTAGCGTGTAGTGAAAGTCAGAACTACGGATGCGTAGGCCTTGCGCGCGGGCGGCTTCGAGTAGTTCGAAGACTGCCTTTAAGTTAGCGATGCCCTCGATCTTACCATCAACTGTGACCCATTCGTCGCGACTTGCTATGCGGACGCCTAGGCAGTGCTCAGCTTCTTCAAGGTTACGTCCGTCGTCTGCATAGAGCAGACTCAAGTGACGGGCGCTGGAAAAGTGGATCGTCTCGGACGGCATACTTTTATATATGGGCTTCGACGCAGGAGTGCAGGCGCTGCCACATGGCATCCATCGAGTCTGGAAGGACGCGAGTGTTGCCGATGACTGGCATGAAGTTTGTATCACCGTTCCAGCGAGGCACAACGTGACAATGTAAATGGCAAGGGATACCAGCGCCTGCAGCGTCGCCAAAGTTGAAGCCGGTGTTGAAGCCGTCCGGACTGAGGGCGCGGCTGAGGATGTTTTGCGCTTCCACTACTAAGTCGATTAGCTCGTGGCGCTCCTCATTATTGAGGTCCTCAAGTCTAGCTACTTCGCGGAAGGGCAAGACGAGTAGATGACCTGCGTTATAAGGATAGCGGTTCATTACGATGTAATTGTGTATGCCGCGAAGCAAAATATACTCCTTAGCGTCATCGCCTGTTTCTGTAATGTGGGTAAATGGATTACCGCATTCTTTCGGGTTTTTAGGCGCAAGGATGTAGGGCATACGCCAGTAAGCGTGGAGCCGCTCCATCGAGGAAGGGAGCTGTGTAGATGTCTGTGTAGGTATGGATTCGTCCATAAAAAGAGCGAGTGACTGTAGAGTCCTCAAAAGCCCGCGTCGATGGTTAATTCAGAGCCTTAAAAACGCCTTTTCGGGGTTGCTTTGGTGCTTATGCGTGGCAAATCTTTGCATTTCATTTTTGTGCCCTCATCCGAGTATCTCGCTTGTTTAATTCTGTGACGAAGCCAATCAAATCCCAAAACTTCAAGGACATCCTACCTGAACAAATTACGGCCTTTTGCCTGATTGTCGGTTTCGCTCTCTACACGGTCTGGGATCAGTTGTTTTGGTGGAGCAATCGCGAAGATTATAGCTTCGGCTACCTTGTGCCCCTATTTGCTGGCTACGTTCTTTTCGATCGCTGGCCTGTCATTCGCAGCTATCTCTTCGCAGCTCATGCTCCTGGTCAGCCTGCTCCTGTTCGAGTCGAGCGTAGTGCGCTAGGTTCTCTTCTGGAATGGGTCGCGGTAGCCGTCTTCGCCGCTTCGGTTTGCCTTTTTACGATCGGCGCGCTCTTACGCGCGGCGACAGGGCCGCAAAATCCCGCCTCGCTCGCCATCGCAGCTAGTCTTGCAGGGCTCACGCTTAGTACGGTCTTTATCTTTTCCAAGCAGTGCGCCGACGGTCAGGCAATGCCGCTCAAGCATCGCCTTGCGCTGACCGCGCTCTTTCTTTTCCCCGCTTTGATTTGGATGATTTCGGCGCCGTTGGTTTCTGTGGCTGAGACACAGATCCGCGTCTTTTTGCTGACCAAGGTGACCATTGCGGTATTTAGCTCTTTCGATTTCCTTGGCTTCGAGTTGGAACGAGAAGGCAACGTCCTCATCCTGCCCGAAGGTCAAGTAGGCGTCGAGGAGGCCTGCTCTGGTATCCGTTCGCTCACTGCTTGTCTCTTTGCTGGATCCTTCCTTGCTTCGGTCTTTTTGGATCGTTTTTGGAAAAAAATTCTCTTGGTTGGAGCGGCCATGCTTTTTGCGGTGCTGACTAATTTGATCCGAAGTATTTTCCTGACACTATGGGCCTATTATCATGGCTCTCAAGCCATCGACGAACACTGGGTGCTTCCATTGATCGGCGATATTGGTACCGTCCACGATGTCACAGGTATGGCGATTCTTTTCTTCACCTGCATCGGCCTGATTTGCTTGTTACCTATCTTTAATTATAAATTAAAGGACTTTGAAGAAGATGAAGACTGGAATCAGTCGGAGCCTACTGATTCAGCATAATCTTGCGACCTTAATAGATAGCAATAAGACTGAAGCTGCAGCGCATCCATATTTCGCGCTCCATCGATAAGCGTGAATTTGTAGGTGCCACGCCACAAAATTACTCACTCGTTGTTTGCCTAAGTTTGCGTTGAAGTATTCAGCGTGTCGCGGAGTTAAGCATCAACTGCGTTGCTGAAATTCTACACCTTAGTCAGCGCTTCTTTTTTTTGTTCGGCCTGCTCGGCTAGCATTCTGTGACGGCGGGCGCGGACGTCGAACATGTCGGATTGTTCCTCGGCGTGGTAGGAGGAGCGGATCATTGGGCCGGACTCGCAGGCACCGAAGCCGATCTCTAGGGCGTATTTTTTCCAACGTGCAAATTCATCGGGGGTGACCCAGCGGTCAATAGCGGCATGCTGTTTAGAGGGTTGTAGATACTGGCCAATAGTGAGCACGTCGACGCCGACTTTAAGCATATCCTTGAGCACTTCCTTAATCTCCTGCTCCTTTTCGCCAATGCCGAGCATGATGCCGGACTTGGTGATGAAACCGCGCGATTTAGCGTGTTCCAATACCCAGAGGGAGCGGTCGTAGCGTGCGGTCTTACGGATCGGACGTTGCAGGCGTTTGACCGTTTCGAGGTTGTGGTTGAAAATGTCGGGGCAGGCATCTAAGACCAGATCAAGGTATTCCTGTTGGCCGCGAAAGTCGGCGGTGAGTACTTCGACAGCGCACTCGGGCATACGGTGATGGACCGCACGAATGGTAGCTGCCCAGACCGAGGCTCCGCCATCTTTCAGATCGTCGCGGGCGACGGAAGTGATCACGGCGTGCTTGAGGTTCATTCGGGCTATAGATTCGGCCACGCGGGCGGGTTCACCCATATCGAGTTCGGTCGGTCGACCAGTTTGAATAGCGCAAAAGGTGCAGGAACGAGTACAAATGTTGCCCAGAATCATGACGGTGGCGGTACCGCGAGACCAGCATTCGCCCATGTTCGGACATTGGGCACTCTTACAGACGGTATGCAGATCGTTGTTATCGACGATCTCGCGCACGGCTTTATATTCGGGGCTGGTGGGTAGTTTGGCTCGGAGCCAATCTGGTTTTCGCATATCCATCTTGTTAAGGACTGTTCCTAAAAACTTGTTTAAATTCAACTGCTAATCGCGCTTTTACCTCTGCTATGTCGACGGCCTTATTTAGCTCATCATCAAGTGAGGTCACGCTGCCGTCGCTAATCCCACAGGGCACAATGCCGTCAAAGTGCTCCATCTTGGGGCAAACGTTGAGTGCGAAGCCGTGGTAAGTGATCCATGAGCGCACGGCTACGCCGATGGCGCAGATCTTCCGCTCATTGTTTAACCAGATACCAGTTTGACCTTTGCGGCGGGCTGCGGCCAAGCCGTAAGTGGCGAGGGTACGGATGACGACCTCTTCGAGATCTCGCAGGTAGGCGTGGAGATCTTTACGATGTGCGAGCGAGAGGATGGGGTAGCCTAGGATTTGGCCGGGTCCATGGTAAGTGATGTCGCCCCCTCGGTTTGATTTGAAAATGGCGATGCCCTGCCGGGAACACTCGGCTTCAGTCCAAAGTAGGTGCTGTTCTGAGTCTTTGCGCATGCCCATGGTGTAGACAGGTGTGTGCTCGGTAAAAATAAGAGCGTCGCCGCACTCGCCCCTTCGACGTTGTTCGACGCGTAACTTTTGCTGCTCGAAAGCGTCGGCGTAGTCGGTCAGCTCCCAGTCGATCACTTCGATTTCTGTGATTGAATTAGTCATGCGATTACTTGCCCGCCGAGGCAGATACCGATGGCGTATTTGCCCCACGCAATCGCCTCGCGGATAAGCGCCTTTTCTAGTGCAAGCCAAGGATATTTGGCCTTTTCATAGATATTCATGGGGCCGCCCTTAATAAATAGGCAGTCGAAATCCTTAATGCTCGGCAGTTCGCCGTCCTCGTAGAGTCGGTGGCTACGGAGAGGGTGCCCATGGGTTTGTGCCCAGTCTGCCAGTGCGGCAGGCCCCTCAAACGATACATGTTGTAGGCATAAGATTCGCATCTTTTGTAATGTATAATGACGGTTGTCTTTCTCGGCTTGGAGTCTAGTTAAAAGAGACCATGAAATTTCACCGTTTGTCTTGGCCACTCTTTGCTCTAGCTCTTTTTGGGGCGCTGGTCGGCTTTTTCATTTCGACTGTAAGCCCTTTTTCTAACTTTTTTGGAGCAGTTGCTAAAGATGAGCTTAGGGCAAGCGACCTTGCGGCACAAGTGGATTCCGATTTTCCACTCAGGTCGAGTGATCAAGCTGGAACCCGAGACCTTGCCTATCCTAGCAAGGTCATCCCTGGGGAGCTGGTGGTTCACTTCGACAATCGCAATGACTACCTCGCTTATCTAGAGGCACTCACAAATGCTGGTATCGCGCCACTTGGCCAGATCGACAAGCTCCTCGCCGTGCGCATCCCCGAGAGCGCTTTACTCCAGGCAAACTTCGGCCAATTCGGCGCCCGTTCCAGCTACTCTTACCCTATCGAGTGTCCGCTGCCGCCTGTCGAAATTGATCCTGAAGCGCTCGCCAGTCTTCGCGCTTACGGTCTCTCGGCTTGTGCTATCACAGGCGGCTTCATTGCCGGGCAGGGCGAGGGAGTCATCGTGGCCATTCTCGATTCGGGCATCCAAGCGCACCCGCAGTTTGATGAAGTTTACATCGTGCCTATCGATTTAGCTGGTGGTGGCATGGCGGGGCCCGGCGCAGCGCATGGCACTTCGGTTGCCTCGATCATTACCGGTAGTGAAGGCATTGCGCCCGCTGCCGAACTATTTGTTGTTCGTTTGCTGGATGGGGAAGGATTGGGCAATAGCTACCATGTGGCCCAGGGTATCGTGCAAGCGGTCGATTTCGGCGTGCAGATTATCAATATGAGCCTCGGTGTCTACCAAGACTCACCATTGCTTCGCCAAGCCGTCAAATATGCCGATGATCGCGGTGTAATCATGGTCGCTGCTGCGGGTAATGACGGCTACAACCACATACCATATCCTGCCGCTTATTCACAAGTGCTTGCCGTGACCGCAGTGGATGCGAATGGACAACATGCCTTCTTTCCAAATCAATCCGAGGAAATTGACTTTGCCGCACCTGGCGTCGGCGTGCTCACAGCTAAAGAAGACAAAGGCAATAAGCTATTTTCTGGTACCTCCGCAGCTGCGCCTTTTGTTAGCGGAACACTTGCTTCGCTAATGTCTGGCGCTGGCGCATTGCCACCTAAGCAAGCAGTTGAGATCCTTAAGCGCTACCTTAACGACCAAGGTGCGCCCAGCGCTGACCCAGTCTACGGTGCTGGCCTCGTCGATTGGGATCGCCTTCGCGAGCGCGCCACGCCTAACCTACTCGATGTCGCGCTAGCCGACATTTACCTTCAGCCCAATGCCCTGCCTGGAACCACTATGCCGATTGAAGTCACCGTCCAGAATCGTGGTACTAATTGGTTCAGCGATGCTCGGCTCGATGTTTTCATTGGTGAGGCCGAGCCAGTTAGTTTCGTCCTTGGTTCTCTCGGGCCTGGTGAGACGACTACGCGTAAAGTATTTACTCAGATCCCCACGCTGGACAGCGATGAAACGCTTAGTCTCGCCGCTCGCGTCTTGCCCATGAAGCTTGAAGACGATGTCCGTCTGAATAACAATCTCAAGGCCGTCACCTTTCGTCCAGCCAAGTAGTGGCTAGTGCATTCGCCATCGAGTCGTGCTCCACGAGCTATTTACGGAAGCAGAAGCAGTCATTAGGCCTTTTTTAACTGGATTTGCTTGCCCAGTCACTATACCGCTATCTGGCTAAGAAAGTACTTTCATGAATGATTCCGAACAAGCACCGATCATCCCTGAAGAGGGAGAGGTTGGATTCGTCGAGTATCAGGATTTTGTTTCCAAGGAGCCGTTTAAATTCGCCTCTGGGGGCAAGCTCCCTGAGCTGACGCTCCGTTATGAGACATACGGGCATCTTAATGCGGCCAAGGATAACGCCGTTCTGATCTGCCATGCTCTCAGCGGCGATCACCACTGCGCTGGCGTCCACGGTATCGAAGAGCGCAAGCAAGGCTGGTGGAATTTTATGGTTGGTCCTGGTAAGCCAATCGATACAACCCGCTACTTTGTGATTTGTTCCAATGTACTCGGTGGTTGCCAAGGTTCGACTGGTCCAGGTTCGATCAACTCTGAAACGGGCAAAGCTTACCAGCTCGATTTCCCAAAACTCACTGTGCAAGATATGGTCAGAGCGCAGTCACTCCTTGTTGATCATTTCGGGATCGACCGTCTCCACGCCGTCATCGGTGGTAGCATGGGGGGCATGCAGACCGTACAATGGGCGATTGATTTTCCTGACCGTGTCGGCCGCTATATCGCGCTCGCTTGCGGCGCTCGACATACCGCACAAGCCATCGCCTTTAACGATACGGGTCGCCAAGCCATCATCTCAGATCCTGCATGGCAGCAAGGTAGCTACGATCCCCAGCACGGCCCTGACCAAGGCCTGGCCGTGGCGCGCATGATGGCACACATCACCTATCTCTCCGATGTCGGCATGGAGAGTAAGTTCGGCCGCAAACGTCGTAACGCCGACGAGTCTAAGGAGCACTTCGACGTCGAGTTCGAGGTCGAAAGTTATCTGCGCTATCAGGGCGCGAGTTTCGTTTCCCGATTCGACGCCAATAGCTACTTGTATCTCACCAAAGCCCTCGACCGTTTCGACCTCCACGGCCCCGAATCGCTCGACGCCACCCTCAGTGCAGTCACCGCGCCTGGACTCGTCGTCGGTTTTACTTCCGATTGGCTCTATCCGCCGCAGGGCAATCGTGAGATTGTCGAATCACTGCTACGTCTAGGCAAGCATGCCACCTATGCCGAACTCGCGATGGATTTTGGGCACGACTCCTTCCTAGTGCGTGCCCCTCGACTCTACGAGCTTATCCACCGATTCCTAATTCGCTAATTTTGCCATGAGCCCAAACGATAAAAAACGTCAGGCCGACTCACAGATCATCGCCCGCTGGGTGCATGAGGGCGATCGCGTGCTCGACCTTGGCTGCGGGCGCGGCATTCTGTTAGAGTATTTACAGCAAAAAAAATCGATCTACGGCGTCGGTGTGGACATCGATCTGGGTAAAATACTGAGCTGCGTGAAGCGTGGTGTGCCCGCCTATCAAGGCGACATCGGCGCAATTCTCGCAACTTTCCCTGACGATTCTTTCGACCACGTGATTCTCAGTCGCACCGTCGAACAACTCGAAGATGCCGACTCGACCCTTGCTGAGGGTCTCCGGGTAGGTCGCCACGTCACAGTCGGTTTTGTCAATAAAGGCTTCTGGATCAATCGTCTTAATGCCTTGTTCCACGGCAACCGCACGGTCAATGAAGTGTATCCAAAACCTTGGTACGAGTCCATGCCCAGTAATCCGTTTTCAGTAGCCGAGTTTGAAGCATTTTGTGATGAGCGTAAGATTGTGATAAAGAATAGAGCTTATCTTTCAGGGGATTGGCGCAACGAATGCCGCAAATTGCCCAATTTGCTGGCAGGTTATGCGATCTACGATTTATCTTCGATTGATTGATTCATTTTCATAAAATACAAGGCGCAGAAAATTTAAAACGTGATCGATCCTTTTTATGGAGACAACTCCGTGCCACGATTGGCGCTGGCCAGATTAGGCGTCGATTTATTCAGCCTAGTGGCACACGTTCGTAACTAGAACCGCTCGCCTTGCTTCGCTCTGTCTCGCATACGGTCGACGTAGATCGACACATCGGGCAGTGTGTCCCCAAGATGGTCTTTAGCCCGTTTTAGTGCCTTTGCTGTCGACATCGTGGGATTGCTCGGTTCGTCGGTAAAGATATTGCGTTCCTCGATCTGTTCATAAATGCCTGAGTTTTTCAGCACGCGTACCATGTCAGCCTTTACCTCGCTCAAGATTAGATAGCGACCTTTCTCACCCATGTAGAGCAGCAGCTCTTCGAGCGCCATTACACCCGTGGCATCGAGATTATGGGCGTTGCGCATTTTAAGAATGACGATCTTGAGATTGGGCTCTTCGCATATGCGACGCATCTGATCGCGGAATAAATCCGCTGCGCCGAAGAAGAGTTCGCCCTCCACGTGGACGATAGAAACTTGTGGAACGGAGCGTTGCTCTGGCCTATCCATCTCCGCCAGCTGGCCTTCTTCGTTGAACGAGTATTCCACCATTTCGGGTCGAGCCACTTTTTTGAGAAAGAGGATAATCGATGTGCCCACACCCACATAGATAGCAGTGTCGAGTGGCATAAAGAGGCCACTTACAAAGGTCGCCCCAAAGACGGTTGCATCGGACTTTGTCGTAAAAGTCACAATGCGAATGGCGTGTTTGTTAATAAGCGAAATGCCGATCGCGATGACAAGGACAGCCAGTGTGCATTGTGGGATGTATTGTGTGAGCGGCCCTAGAGCAAAGGCACCGATGAAGACAATGATGCCACTGATGCAGCTAGACAGAACGGTGCTTCCACCGCTTGTGGTGCTGAGTGTCGAGCGAGTCAACGAGCCAGAAGCAGGCATTCCCGAGAAGAAAGCGCAAGCAATGTTGGACATACCGATAGAGAACATCGCTTGGTTGGCATCGAGACGGCCGCCTGTTTTGGCTGCCAGCGATTTGCCGATTGAGATTCCTTCGAGAATACAAAGTAGAGCGATGGCGAGCGCGGGACTGGCGAGTAATTGAATACTGCTAAGTGAAAGGTCCGGCGCTTGGAATGACCAATCTGCTGCGTTGATTCCGCTTAGGAATTGGATTCCGCTCTCATGCCCAAAAATCAACTCCGTGGCAGCAGATATGGCAACTATGCAGATCGCGACATTTGGTAGCGCTTTAAATTTTTTATTTAAAAAAACAAATAGACAGGCGGTTGATAGACTGACACCAAGGGTTGCCCAATGCGCAGTATGGATCGATTGGAACATCAGAACCGCTGATTCGTAAAAAGTGGCTCCCTTGTCCAGCATCTCTAGCCCTAAGGACTTTGGAATCTGATTTGTGATTATCAATAAGGCTGCCGCAGTGATGTAGCCAGTGATAACCGAGCGGGAAATGTATTGCACCAGATTAGCAACTTTGAAGTAAGCGCCGATCACCACAAACAGCCCCACCATAAAGATGAGCAATGGCACCATGCCGAGTTTTTCTACTCCTACAATGCCGAGGCTAGCGAAAGCACTCAGCAACATGACTGATGTGGCATTAGTTGGCCCCACAGTGATGAAGTGGCTCTTTGCAAAAATCGGGGCGACCATCGCCGCGATGGCGGAGCCATAGATGCCGTATTGGATGGGTAACCCAGCGATCAACGCGTAGGCCATGCCTTGTGGGAAAGCGAGTAGTGCGACATTAAGCCCAGCGCGGAGGTCGCCACTTAAGTAACCAACTTGGTAGCCCGCCAGCGTCTGCCGCAGGGGCATGAGCTTGAGTGTATTGTATTCTCTCGCAGCGTAAAACCCGTTTTTTAAGTGTTGAAAAAAGGCGGCCATGGCGTGCGTAGCTACAAGGTATTTTATGGCCGGTTTACTTGGCGGGGTAAAGGGTTGCCATGACTTCGCCGTGGAGCGGTGCTTTGGCTGCGATGATGGAACGCTCTTCAAAGGCGTCGCCTCCATTCCAGCCGGTCACTGTAAAGCCCGCACCTTCAAGGCAGGGTAGGATGGCCGCGCAGTCCCAGATCTCCATCATAGGATCGCACATGATATCGATAAAACCCGAGCAAAGAAGAATGTAGCCACCCGCATCTCCCCATGAGCGGTAGAGAGCAGTCTTCGGTGGGAGTGCCGTCCAATCGGCCTCGTTTTGCCACAATGTCTTACGGATCGGATCCGTCGTACTGAGTGTTGCTTCGCTGAGCGGGCAAGCATCGCGCCCAAACACAGGTTTGCCGTTTAGGGTCGTCGTCTCGCAATCACCGATTACCATTTGCTTAAGTATTGGTTGGTTGATCGCTCCGATCACTGGGCGACCTTTATGCATGAGTGCAACCAAGGTGGCAAAGAGTGGTACTCCAGAAATGAAAGACTTGGTTCCATCGACCGGATCGAGAACCCAGACGAAGTCGGCATCGTCGCGCTCGCGGCCGTATTCTTCACCGATGATACCGTGCTCAGGATAGCGCTCGGCGAGGATCTCACGGATACGTTTCTCCGCATTTTGATCTGCCAGAGTGACGGGAGTGGCGTCAGATTTCCGTTCGATCTCTATGTCAGGGCCGTAGTGAGGCAGTATCTCTTTGGACGCTTCATCGCAGAGATATACGATAAATTTGATAAATTCGTCTTTTTGTGCGCGAGTGAGTTCCGACATTTTATTTTGCTGATATATCTTGTTAGAAACTAGAAAACTGGGGAGTCCTTTGACGAGAGGCAACAGCAGAGTCATCAATGGTGGTATTTGATCTGGGCTATGTGAATAATAACGCCTAAAGTAGGGACTCCATGCGCTTGCATGACTAATTGTCTTTTTCGTTAAGTACCATTATTGGATAGTTTAATATGAGCATCTACCACACCACTCGTCGCGACATTGCGCTTGGAAAACGCACTCACCTCGTCGGTATTCTCAATCTCACGCCCGACTCTTTCTCCGACGGTGGCGATTTCATTGATCTCGATGCGGCCAGCTTGCATTTTCACTCTATGCTGGAGGCGGGCGCTGAGATTATCGACATCGGTGGCGAATCGACCCGCCCCGGGCATGTCCCCATTTCACCCGCCGAAGAAATCGTTCGTGTGGTGCCTTTCATTCAACAAATTCGGACGCATACTGGTGCACTCATTTCTATCGACACATCAAAGGCTGAGGTGGCCGAGGCGGCGCTCGCCGCTGGTGCCGATATAGTTAACGATGTCTGGGGTGCGCAGCGCGACCCACGCATGGCCGAAGTGATGGCTAGTGGCGGCGCCTGTATTTTAATGCACAACCGCTCCGCCAAAGAAGCGGGCATCGGTGATGTAATGGAGGCGATACAAACTTTCCTTCAGCGTTCAGTCGAACTCGTTAAAGCTGCTGGTGTGCGCGATGATGCTATCATATTAGATCCCGGTTTAGGCTTTGGCAAAACCTACGAAGAGAACTGGACAATCATGCGCCGCTTGCCCGAATTGATTGCCTTCGGTTACCCGATACTCTTGGGTGCCTCACGCAAGTCTATGATAGCCAAATTGCTTAATTTGAAAGAACCGAAAGCACGTCTCAATGGCACACTCGCCACGACTGCTCTGGGCATTCAATCGGGGGTTGATTTTATTCGCGTCCACGATGTCCGTGAAAACCGCGAGTGCGCGGATGTTGTGGATTGCTGTGTCAGATCTTAGCGAGTCGGTCATCCTTTCACTTATGGCGGCATTTAAAACACCTAAAGAACTTGGTTACCGCTTTCCCGCCGAGTGGGAACCGCAAGAGGCAATCTGGTTCGCTTGGCCTGTTCGTCGGACTCTTTGGCCAGAGTGCTTTGATCGCGTTCGTAAACAAATCGCCGCGCTTTATGTGCTCGCCGCCCGCTACCAATACGTGCGTGTCCTCTGCGCTGCCGAAGAGCAGCCCATTCTTCGCAAGCTAATGGCCAGTCATGGCGACGACTCAGCAGTCGAACTCTACGATTACCAAACCGATGATGTTTGGATACGCGATTTTGGTCCACTCTTTCTCATCCATGATTATAAACAAGAACTCTGCATTACGGACTGGCGCTACAATGCCTGGGGTAACAAATTTCCCGAGCAGCAAAAAGACGATCGTGCCACCGCATGGATTGCGGAGCAACTCGGCATCCGCAATTTCGAATTTAATCAAGTCCTCGAAGGCGGCGCTGTTGAGAGCAACGGCGCTGGCTATATTCTGACTACCGAAGTCGTCTTGCTTAATCCCACGCGCAACGGCGATACCACGTCAGTCAAGCTTGAACAACAGCTCAGCGCCGGTCTCGGGGCGGATGCGGTACTTTGGCTCCGCGATGGCCTCGTCGGCGACGATACCGACGGTCATATCGATAACCTTGCCCGCTTCTTCAAAGCCGACGGCATTCTCATCGCTACAGCCACCGGTACGGAAGATAGCAACTACTGTGCGCTCGCCGAGAATACTCGCTGCTTGCAAGATTTTCGAACACCGCAGGGCGAGCCCTTCGCCTTGGTAAAACTCCCGCTGCCTGATCCTATCACTTACAAAGGTAAACTCCTAGCCGCCAGCTATCTCAACTTTGTCGTGCTGAACGGAGCCGTCCTAGTCCCCACCTACGGTCAGTCAAAAAACGATGCGGCTGCCCTAGAAATAATTGGCGACTGTTTTCCCAGCCGGGAGATTGTCGCAGTTGATTGCAGCGACATTATCAAAGAAGGTGGTGCCCTGCATTGCATGAGTCAGCAGCAGCCAGCGGTTTTATAGATCCTTAAAGTTTTCGAAACGCGTCCGCTTGAATCCAGCCAGTTATCTCAGCCTCAGTTTCAACTTTTAGAAAATTGTTATGTTGGTCGATTATGTATGCGCGCTCCCCTGGGCGAGCGACGCCGGCCTCGGGTGCTGCGCTGGCGGGGGCGTGGTGGAGGTCGATGGCTTCGTTGGAAATGACGATCCCTGACGGCTGTTGCGTAAATTGAATCGTCAGCGCAGTAACTGCTAAGATAAAGCATACGGCTGCGATACTTGAAGAAAGCTTTAATAATATAGGGCGCTGGAAGCCACCGATGCGTGGTAGCGCAAGCACCGCGATCCAGATCCAAAAGCAAGTACATGCAATCCAGATCCAGGCACTTTTCGTGAGTATATTAGCCGCGCTTTGCCACAAATTGGTGGGGGTATTGTAGAGTCCGAGTATTTGGCGGAGTGCACCGAGTTTGAAAATGTAGGTTTTGTTGAGAGGTGCTAGGCGTAAGGCGCGTTCAAGATGCCAGACGGCGGCAGTAGGTTGGCCTTGCTGGTAGAGGCTGAGTGCTAGGTTATGGTGTGTCGCTGCACTCTCTGAAGATTCGAGGCTGCGGTCGAAGGCTGCGGTGGCTTCGGCGTATTTAGATTCGTGATACGCATCGAGCCCAGATTGAAAATCGTCTGCTTGGATAGGAGAGAGTAGTGCGCCGAAGAACAATAGGCATAGGTGGATGCATCGTAGAGGTAAGGGTCGGAGTCCCAGCCTTAGCAAGCTGATGCGTGAACCCAGTTTGCCTAAAGATGGGACTTCAGCGAAGTGAACTATTTGTGTCAGGAAATTCATAGTGCTTTCAAAATCCCTTCTAGTTCTGTCTTGGCTTTAGCGAGATCGCCGTTCGATTTCTTACCTGCGAAGCGTAGAGCGTCTGCTGTAGCGAAGAGTCTGCTGGTTTGTGAGATTGTTCGTTCGGAGAAGCCTGTTTTTAACATAGCCTCGCAGAGTGTGTCGATATTTGCTGTGCGGTGGTTTTCGCCCGATCGATAGGTCACGGCTAGGCGGATGGCGTTTTGGGCTTGGGCGTAAAAGTCGTCTGCCACTTTGGCTTGCTGGGCGGCTGCTTTGGTCGTGCGTAGTTCCTGCTTGGCCGATTGTTGGTCGGCATAAGTAGGATCTTCTTTGAGTCGACGCTTGCGCCTTAGCACGAGACCAATGGTGACCAAGCCGACGGCGATGACCGCGTTAATCGACCAGAATCGGGGCTTGTTCCAATGCCTCGTCTTGTGACTGGAGCTTGGGAGGTAGTCGAGCGTGAGGAGAGCTTCCTCCACAGTAAGTTCTTGCTGGAGGGGAAGTATTTCCATGCTCGGTGGCGGCGCAGTCTGTGTACCCTTTCCAGATGGTGCGGCGGGACGATCTGAAGGACTGACCTCAATCTCAATGGCCGGTGAACTGAGCTGAGTGTAGCGCTGCGTTTCAGGTTCGAAGTAAGCGAAGCGTATCTCAGGAATTTCTAGGATACCCGCTTGCTTAGGGATCATCACATAGTCGAAGCGTTTAGTGCCAAGCAGGGCGCTACCGCCAGAACGTGATTGGAAGTTCGACTCGGGCTCGTAACTACGCCAGTGGGCTGTTTCTGGAATAGTGGGGCCATTGATACGGTCAAAGTTTCCGCTCCCAGAGATTTCAACCGATAGCATGATGGGCTCGCCTGCTTGGGTCTGATTCCGATCGGTATAGACTTGCATGACAAAGTCACCAATTGCGCCAGTGAAACTGGCAGGCTCGTCATTTGTTGGGAGCGCGAGGACTTCGACGGTTGTTGGCTTGGTGTAGAGGGTGAAGCGCTCGGAGCGAGTAAAGAAGTCGTCGAAGATGCGACTGCCAAAGCCTCGCCCTCCGAGTGGATCGCGAGAGCGATTGTTCTGCCCTGGTAGGCTTGCGGATACGGTGCATTGGAAATTTAAATCCTGTGGGCCTGTTTGAATTGGCGTGATGCTCAGCGTCGAGTTGAGCACGCGGTAGCTTCGACCATTGACGATCTCGGAAGTCTCCTGTCTGCCAGGTAATTCACTGATGGTGAAGCCATCAGCACTTCGATCGAAGCTGCTGAGACTCGAGAGGCGGACATTTGTTGCTATGTAGAGTTTGAGCTGTAGAGTGGTCGTCTGACCTATATAAAGTTGATCGGGCGTATCGGCTTTTAGGAAAATCAGCTCGTCGGTGGTCGGTCCCGCGTCGGTCCCGCGTTCGACGACCTGAAGTGTGGCGGCTGGTGCGCGTAGGGTTTGCCCTTTATATTGAAAAACGTATGTGGGAAGGGTAAAGGTGCCGACGTGCGGGGCATCGGCATCAATGATGAGCTGTTGCGTGACGCTGTATTCTCTCGCGCCGTTGATGAAACTGCTCTGCTGACCGGTTCCAGTGCGAATGTAGGTCAACTCTAAGCCGCCAGATTGCGGGATGGGTAGGCTGGTGACACTCTCTATTTCTGGCTGTCGGCTAGTGTCAGTCTCTTTGATCTCAAGGATATACTGCGCCTTGTCGCCCAGCGCGATGCGGGGCGGATTGAAGATTGTAGTCACGCTAATCTCAGCGCTCGTGCTGAGCGCTAAAAACCAGAGGAAAAGTGTCAAAGTGAATTTGAATCGGTGCATGGATAAAAGTTGTTTACCAGTCTCGGGTGTTACTTGGGCGTCCACCGCGCGCTTGGTCGTTAAAGGGGAGGAGATTTTCTTTGCCGCGAAGTGAATCGAGTAGGGCGGCGGCTTCAGCTTCAGTCATACCTTCGATCGCTTCGCCGCTCATGCTGCCAGCCTGACCATCCTCGTCACTGTTGCTCTCAGTGGCCTCGGGGGTCCCTGTTGGTTGAGAGTCTTCTTCGCCGGATTCCTCACCCTCTTCGCCTGCTTGGGACTGTGGGATGTCGTCAACGGGGTCTTCAGTTGATTCTTGGTCCTTGGCTGAAGCGCCTTCGACTTCTTCGTCTGTCGCCTCTTGATTTTTTTGGTCGCCCGATTCTTCGGACGGATCGCCTTCCGAGCCATCTTGGTCTTGGTTGGATTGCTCGGTGCTTTCCTCTTCTGATTCATTTTCTTGGTTCTCTTGATCTTTGGAAGAGTCCTCGCCTTGCTCGCCACTTTCAGATTGCTCTCTATCTTGTGAATCTTCTGAATCCTCACTTTCGTCGGATGAATCCTGATTCTCTTCCGATTCTCCAGACTGCTCTTCACTATCTTGTGACTGTTGTTGTTCGATTAATTTTTCGATGGCTTCACGAACTCGCGAGACTTGCTCAATGTCTGCTTGAATTGATGTGTCGCTGGTATCGATCTCTTGGGCGGATTGAAATAAGGCCTCGGCTTTTTCAACTTGTACGAGAGCTGCTTGCGGGTCGCCATCTGTGTAGGAAGTGCGACCTTGCTGGTAAGTGGCGTGTCCCATGTTGTAGAGCGCGTCGCGCTGCAGGCTGAGGTCATTCGTTCGAGAAAGCGCGTTTGCGTAACTGGCGTGAGCGCCTTCATAGTCCCCTTCGACGAGGGCTTTGTAAGCTGCATTGTAGTTACTGTAGGCATCGGGATTGGATTCAGTTTGTGCAATCGTATCTGTCGGGCTAAGAGTAAGCGTGGCGAGAATTAGTATGCTGGTATGTATCGCAGCGCGTCGGCGTCGGCGTATCAGTATATCAAACACAAGAAAGACTAGGGCGGAAGCGAGCGCCCATTGGAAGCGTTCAATGCCTATTTCTTGCAATTCTGATTTGCGCTCTTCGCGTGGAAGCCTAGCAATGACGGAATTATAAAGCTGGTCGAGGGAATCGCTGCTAAGGCGGCTGTAGCTACCCCCAGTTGCCAGAGCGATGGCTTGTAGATTGTCCTCATCTAGTTTACTGAGCACGGGTTGACCGCTCAAATCTCGGACGAATTCTTCGACGCCTTGTTTATTACGGATACGTAAGTATTCGCCCTCTGGCGTGCCGATGCCGATGGCGAAGATTTGAATGCCATCCTCGCGAGCGGTGACTGCTGCGGTGGTCGCATTGCCTTTTAGGTCTTCGCCGTCGGTTAGTAAGACGACGACTTTGACGTTGTTTTCCGAAGGAAAAGCTTTAGCGGCTTCATTGATCGCATTGCCTAGATCGCTGCCGCCGCTCGTCATGATGCTGGGGTCGATGGCGTCGAGACTCTCGTGAAAGGCGGAGTAATCGAGGGTGGGCGGAGTTTGTAGAAAGGCTTGCCCTGCAAAAGCGATGAGGCCGATACGGTCACCCTCTAGGCGCTCGACAAGATCAATGATGGCGAGCTTTGCACGATCTAGGCGGGTGGGGCGCAGATCGGTGGCTAACATGCTCTTGGAGCTATCAAGGATGAATACAATATCGAGGCCGCGTGCTTTGCGCTCTGACCACTCGACGCCAAGTTGTGGGCGTGCAAGTGCAATGCCGATGGCGAGGACGGCTAGCAGGATACAGCCTGCCTTGATCCATGTGCGAGTGATGCTAGCTTGTTCGGTTAGCTGGTCGAGTAGTCGACTGGCCGCAAAACGACCCAGTAAGGCATCGCGTTGCCGAAAACCATATGCGAGCATACCGCCAAAGAGCAGGAGTAGTATCGGCGTCATTGTGAGCCAGACTGGATCCTCGAAACTCATGGTAGACGGCGGTAGCGGGTGTTGCCAAGGACTTGCTCAAGAGCGAGTAAGAGCAGACCTAGGCTTGCTAACCAGACGAACAACTCGGTGAATGTGGCGTAAGAACGTAGCTCGATTTTGGTGGTTTCGAGTTCGTCGATCTCATCGTAGATGCGTTCTAGGTCGCCGTCCTTGGTTGCACTGAAAAAACGACCGCCTGTGAGTTTGGCGATTTCGTTCAGCTCAGCTTCGTCGTAGTTCGATATGTCGCTGCGACCTCGATAAACGGGTATACCTTCACTGTCGCGGGCGATTCGTCCCTTACGGTCGGTCGCAGGGATAGGGACACGGCCTTTTTTGCCGGTGGCGATGGTGTAGACTTTGACTCCAAGAGTCTTAGCGACTTCGGCGGCGGCAATGGGGGAGATGACGCCTGCGTTATTCTCGCCGTCTGTGAGTAAGATGACGATACGACTGCGAGCGTCATGATCACGTAAGCGATTGATACTCGCCCCTAGGGCTGTGCCGATGGCAGTGCCGCCTCCATCTATCTCGCCGAGTTCGAGTCGCTCTAGGTTGCGCTTGAGCCAGTCGTGATTGAGTGTGAGGGGGCTGACAACGTAAGCATTGGCGGCGAAGGCGACGAGGCCGATACGGTCGAATTCACGCTTACCGATAAAGTTGTCGACTACGCGCTTAGCCGCATCGAGGCGCGTGACGATATCGTCTTGGGTTGAAAGATCGAGTGCGCGCATGGATCCTGAGAGATCGAGTGTGACGACGATATCGATACCCTCGGCCTCGGTATTCTCGTTCATCTGGCCAATCTGGGGACGAGCGAGGGCGGTGATGATCGCGACTAGCGCGAGCAAACGCAGACCGAAGAGTAGCTTGCCAGGACGACTACGGCGATTGCGGCTGATCTTCTTGACGAGAGCTATACTGGAAAAACGGACAGCCGCTTCAGGGCCCGTACGACCTGCCCACCACGCTAGGATTGGCATGAGTAGTAGCAAAAAGAAAAATGCGGGATCGTCGAACTGAAAAAAACTCATGGGCGTGTTCCTTTCATTTGGCTGGCGACGTGTGCTTGATTGATGAGTTCTCTCACTGTATCGGTTATATAGATACGTGATGTGATACTGATCGGTTGCTGCGCAAACTTGATCTGATCGAAGTTATCCAGCACTTCACGGAGTGTTGTTTGAAAAAATTCGTCGAGCTGCGTATTGTCTTTTAGGCTAAGGAGAAATTCTTCGCTCGTGCAAGCTGTCGAACGTAGGCCAAGCCCGTCTTCGAGGTAGCGGCGTAAGGCTTGCGAGCTAAGTATTGCAAAACGCTCATCGTCTTCAGGGGTCAAGTCTGCGGCGGCTTGCAGTTCCGCGACTGCGATTTCGTAGGGCGAAGTCGCCGTCGCGGATTTTCGGCGACTGCGTACGTATAACCAAATCAATAGGCCAATAAAAAGAACAATAAATCCGAGTAATATTGCTATTTTCCACGGCTCGTAAGCGGGAATCTCGATGGGGCCACGCACGCGATCGAGCGACGGTCCTTCGGGTAGCGGCGGCAACTGTGGTATAGCGGGCATCTGGGCTAGAAATATCATTCTTAATTCGTAATTCTAAATACCTATTTCTCGCTTAGTGCCTTCTAGCACGTAAAGCGAAGAGTCTACGCAGCGCGGGTAGATAGGGTTGATTCGTACGAGCTTCGATCCAGTCGAGGCCTTTTTTACGCATGCCAGTTTGGAAGGCTTCACGTCGTTCCTCAGCGAGTTTAGCATAGCGCTCTCTTACGTGATGGCTGCTGGTGTTGATCTCGACTATTTCGCTGGTCTCGGCATCTTCGAGTGTGATTAGCCCGACTTTGGGCAGTAGGTGTTCACGAGGATCGCTCAGGGCGATGCTCACGAGGTCGTGTCGTTGCTGGGTGAGGGATAAGGTCTTGAAGAGTGGTGTATCGGGTGTGGGGAGCGGTGAGTCGTTATCGAGGAAGTCAGAGATTAAAAAGACGACACTCTTACGGCGTTGCACACGATTTAGATAGTCGAGTGCGGACTTATGACTGGTCTTTTTGCCAGAGGGTTCGAAAAAAAGGATGTCGCGAATCACGCGTAGAATATGTCGGCGACCTTTTTTAGGCGGAATATAGTGCTCGACCTCCTCAGTGTAGAGAAGAAGCCCGACCTTATCGTTATTTTGCGAAGCGGAAAAGGCGATCACACTGGCGATCTCGGCGGCACGCTCGCGCTTACTTTGCTCGACGGAACCGAAAATGCCTGAGGCACTGAGGTCGATCAGTAGCATGAGCGTCAACTCGCGCTCCTCCCGGAAGACTTTCACAAAGGGGCGATCCATCTTAGCCGAGACGTTCCAATCGATGGTGCGCACGTCGTCACCCATGGCATATTCGCGGACTTCTTCAAAGTCCATGCCACGCCCTTTGAAAGAGCTGTGGTAAGCCCCTGTCATCGAATCGGTAACGAGCCGACGCGTACGAATTTCTAGGCGACGGACTTTTTTAATAATGTCAGTTGGGGTCATCAAAAATGACTTATTAATACTGAATGATGACTGATTATTTCCTTATGGCACCGGCACAGCGTTGAAAATCGAGGTGACGAGGTCTTCGCTGCTGATCTCTTCTGCTTCGGCTTCATAGGAAGGTATCACGCGGTGGCGGAGCACGTCCATTCCGATTTCTTTAATGTCCTGTGGGACGACGTAAGCACGTCCTTGCATCAGTGCCCAAGCTTTTGCGGCGAGCGTTAGGCTGATAGTCGCACGTGGACTGGCACCGAACTGAATGTATTGGCCGAGCTTGAGTTTGTATTGCTCGGGATCACGGGTCGCTAGGATGAGATCGACGATGTAGTCTCGGATCTTAGGGTCAACGAAGATGTCGTTGACTAGTTTCCTCGCTTCGCTGATCGCATCGAGCGTCGTGACGGCGTCAACGTTCAGATTTGGCGCGGTCGAGGACATGCGGTCGAGGATGGCCCGCTCATCGTGTTTGCTTGGGTAGCCAACCTTGAGTTTGAGCATAAAGCGGTCTACCTGCGCCTCGGGTAAGGGGTAAGTGCCCTCTTGGTCAATCGGATTTTCTGTGGCCATTACAAGGAAGGGTTCGGGTAATAGATATGTCGTGTCACCGATGGTCACTTGGTGCTCCTGCATGGCTTCGAGTAGTGCACTCTGTACCTTAGCGGGTGCGCGATTGATTTCGTCCGCCAGAATCAGGTTGGCAAATATTGGTCCCTTGCGAGTATGGAAGGTGCTCTCCTTTGGGCTGTAAATCAAGGTACCTATAATGTCAGCCGGTAGCAGATCTGGTGTGAACTGAATTCTCTTGAAGTCCGCTGCCGTGGCCGAGGCGAGGGTGCGTATGCTGAGTGTTTTGGCTAGACCTGGTACACCTTCGAGTAGGACGTGGCCATTGGCCAGTAGGCCCACTAGTAGGCGATCAACTAGATAATGCTGCCCGACGATGATGCGAGCGATCTCCTCTCGTAGAGTCGGGATCCAATGAATAGCTGGTTTTAGTTTCTCTTCGATTTCAGGTGCGATTGAATCTTGGTTCATAGTGATATGGTAGGTTCGCAAATTTGTTTGCGGAAGACTAACAGACAAAGGAGAAAGCGATAGGTTTCATTGCAATGAGAATATTGCATTTAGTTCCGAAATGTGCCTTATTGTCTCACATGTCAGTAACAATTTTAATCGTCGATGACGAAAAAAACACCCGCGAGGGGCTGAGCATAGCCCTTGAAGAGGAGTATGAGGTGTATATGGCCTCGGGCGCAGACGAGGCCTTCAACCTGATGGAGGCTGAGACTTTTGACATCGTGTTGACAGATCTACGCATGGTGGGTAAGTCGGGACTTAAGGTTATAGACCGTGCCATTACCCTACCAAATCGGCCAATATGTATCATGATGACTGCCTATGGTAATGTGGAAACAGCGGTCGAAGCCATGCGACGCGGCGCCTTCGACTTCTTGACTAAGCCTGTTAGTCTAGAAAAATTGGAAATCTTAATCAAAAGGGCGCTTCAGAGTCGCCGGATCGAGGCTGAAAACGTTGTCCTGCACGAGCGACTCGACAAGAAGTATAGCTTCGATGGCATCGTTGGTAACTCAACTGGCCTCATTGACGTGCTTGATAAAGTCAAACTCGTGGCGCCTTCCAAGGCAACCGTTCTACTCGAAGGAGAGACTGGTACGGGTAAAGAACTCGTCGCCCAAGCTATCCACCAAAATAGTAACCGCGCTCGCCAAGCCTTTGTCCCAGTGCACTGTGCAGCCTTGGCAGCTAATTTGCTTGAAAGCGAGCTCTTCGGGCACGAGAAAGGCGCTTATACGGGTGCGAGCGAGCGTAGGATTGGTCGTTTTGAGGCGGCCGGCGGAGGTACACTATTTCTCGATGAAATCGGCGAAATCGATTCAGCGACGCAAGTTAAACTTCTGCGCTTCCTTGAGACCCGCAGTTTTGAGCGCTTAGGCAGCTCGAAACCGATCCAAGTCGACGTGCGGCTCGTCTGCGCGACGAATCGTAATCTGACTGAGATGGCCAAGCGCGGCGAGTTCCGTGAGGATTTGCTGTATCGGCTCAACGTTATTACAATACACCTCCCGCCACTGCGCGAGCGTCGTGAGGACCTACCTCTACTTCTCAACCACTACATTGATTCCTTTGCCGAAGAAAATGAGCTACCTCCCATCGATCTGACCGAAGGCGCGATCAAAGTGCTTCGAGACTATCGCTGGCCAGGTAACATTCGAGAGTTGCGTAATTTCTGCGAAAACACCGTCGTGCTCAAGCGGGGTAACGAGCTCACCGAATATGATCTTGACCCCAAATACCACAACCAGAGCGAGACATCGACGGATGAAGAGCCGCAGTCGCTTTCCAGTAGCCCGACATTGCGCAAAGAGGAAAATGAAAAACGCCTCCTACGTAACGCGCTGATTAAAGTCAACGGTAACCGCACCCACGCTGCTGAGCTCATGGGCATAAGCCGCCGTACTCTCCACCGTAAACTTATTAAATGGCCTGAACTCGACATACATAAGTAGCGTAGGCTAGCTCCCTCTTAGAGTTTGACTCTCATCAGCCATCATTCAAATATGGAATAGTTGACTGCCTCTAACTACCCCAGCACAATCGACCATGAACTTTGGTAAAACACTTTTACTCCTTCCGCTTTCATTGATTGTGACAATGCAAGCTGAAGAAATTCGCATAGCTGCATCCGACCTGCTGGCTGACTATATCAAAGCGCCACTTAAGGCCTACGCCGCTGAAAATGACTTTACTTTTGTCGTGGATAGCATCGGTAGTTTGCCTGCGCTTGACCGCTTACGTTCTGATGAGATCGATCTCGCCATTATTGCAGTGCCAGAGGGGGACGAAGTGCCGCGCGATGAATTTAATGTCTATCCTTTTGCCTACGACGTTGCCGTAATTGTAGTGAATGGTAGTAACCCCATCGACGAAATTAGTGTTGCTCGCCTCGGGGGAATTTTTGGTTCCAACGAAGAGCTGAATATCAATACTTGGGGCGAGCTCGGGCTATCCGGCTGGGGTAGTCGCAATATTAAGGCGCTCGCCGGCACAAGCGATGAGAGTATCGCCTTGGAGCTTTTTAAGTATAGTATCTTAAAAGGTGGCCTTTTGAAACCCAAGATGTCCATGGTCAAAGATTCCGAAGTCGAGGATTTACTCCGCTCTGATACTGCTTCTATCGCCATTCTCTCTCGCATGCCGGAGAATAAAAATATCAAAGTCCTCATGGTCTCATCTGATAGCAACACCTATGCACCTGCCTTCGGCCCAACCGACGATAACGTGCACTATGGCGACTACCCTATTCGACTCGCTTTCTACATCGTTCATAATCTGCGAGATTATGCCAAACTTCGCTCCACAATTCGCGAACTGCTCAATGACGAAGTCGCCAATAGCCTCCGCACCAACGACCTTATCGCCCTGCCTCAAACTGTGCGCCGTAAGTTTCTGATCGACCTTGATTTAGAGTAAAAATCTTCAGCTGAGGTAGTCTTTAAATTTTTCTAAAAACACGTTGACATGAGAGGTCGGTCATAGATTCTTCCCACCTTTCCCGAATAAAGTGAGTGTAGCTCAGTTGGTAGAGCACTACCTTGCCAAGGTAGATGTCGAGAGTTCGAACCTCTTCACTCACTCCATTTTCTTAAAGGTCTCCGAGAATGTCGGAGGCCTTTCTTATGCAATAGAGGGTCTATCCACGGACGACCGTTACGCACTAAACAGTAATTGGGCTGGCCGATATCTGGGAGTCAGGGTTGAGCCAGTCATTCTACTTTTGCGATACACTTAACTAGTAATCCTTATTATTCTATCGGTAAGTCAATCAACTGCCAAGGTAGGCCTCGCAGATTAAGCTCTTCCATGAAGGGGTCTGGATCGCGCTGCTCCATATTCCATACGCCAGGCTCCTTCCAGAGACCTTTAAGTATCATCTTTGCGCCAATCATTGCGGGCACTCCCGTGGTGTAGCTGATCGCTTGGCTGGAGACTTCTTTAAAGCACTCTTGGTGGTCGCAACTGTTATAGATGAAGACTCGCTTTTTCTTGCCGTCTTTGTTACCCACTATATCGCAACCGATGCAGGTCTTACCTGTCGTCCTTGGCCCTAAGCTTGCAGGGTCGGGGAGTACCGCTTTGAGAAACTCGATCGGTTGGACTTTCTGCCCCTTAAACTCGATCGGCTCAATCGAAGTCATGCCGACGTTTTCCAGCACCTTGAGGTGGGTGAGATACTTCTTCGAAAAGGTCATCCAGAAACGAATGCGTTTCAGGCCTTTGATGTTCTGGCTGAGTGATTCCATCTCCTCGTGATAGAGAAGGTAGGCATCTTGCGGCCCGACGATTGGGAAGTCGTAGACTTGGTGTATGCTCATGGGTTCGACTTCCTTCCATTCGCCTTCTTCCCAGTAGCGTCCATTTTGGGTAATCTCACGGATGTTGATCTCCGGGTTGAAGTTGGTCGCAAAGTGGTAGCCGTGGTCACCCGCATTGGCGTCTAGGATATCGATTGTATCGATCTCATCAAAAAGGTGTTTTTGTGCGTAGGCGCAAAAGACATTTGTCACGCCGGGATCGAAACCCGAGCCGAGTAGTGCAGTCAGCCCTGCTTCTTTGAAGCTGTCTTGGTAAGCCCATTGCCATTTGTACTCAAACTTGGCTTCTTCGTGCGGTTCGTAGTTAGCGGTATCCATGTAGTGAACGCCCGCGATTAGACATGCATCCATCAGTGCAAGGTCTTGGTAGGGCAGGGCGACGTTAATCAAAAGTTCTGGTTTTTCAGCCTGTAGAAACTCTGTTGTCGCAGCGACATCGTCGGCATCCAGCGCCGCGGTGCGAATCGTGATGTTTTGCGTGGCCTTAACATCTGCAGCGATCACCTCGCACTTGGTAACTGTGCGTGAAGCGAGCACGATTTCAGTAAAAACATCCGGAAGCTGTGCGCACTTTTGCGCGACCACATTGCCGACTCCCCCGGCACCTATAATGACTACTTTTGACATGTCCCTAGCATAAGTCGAAGCGAAGTAGGTTCTTCAAGAATATTCATCATGGCGGCGTAGGCTCCTACGTGACTGGGAAACGGCCTTCTCACATCGAATCGCGAATAGGCGTCGTTGACGAATTGCATTCACGGGAATAGTCCCTATTGTTTTAATTATCGTTTACTATGAAAACACAATCTAACTTCCATAGTTATGGTCCTGTGGCGCTCATTGCCCTATTGACCTTTGCCCTTCTTACTTTTGCCATGCCTGAAAAACCTATACCGCCTAGTCCAGATCCTGGGACTGATGTCGATGTGAACGCATGTGCCTCCGCTTGCGGTCTGCCCTCGCATGTCGACCTTAGCAGCGGCGATTTTCCTGTGCAACGGACAGAAGCTGAGTGGAAAGAGCGCCTCACCGATGTCCAATATCGAGTCGCCCGCGACCATGGAACAGAGCGGCCCTTTACCAATCCCTTCAATGACAATAAAGCGACTGGGCTCTATCGCTGTATTGGCTGCGAAACACCCCTGTTCAGCAGCACTGATAAGTTCGATTCAGGCACGGGTTGGCCTAGCTTTGTTCAACCGATCGACGAGCGCACCTTAGGTGAGACGCGCGATACCAGCTACGGTATGGTGCGCGTGGAGGTGCATTGCAATGTCTGCGGATCACATCAAGGCCATGTCTTTCCCGATGGCCCCAAGCCCACAGGTTTACGCTATTGCATTAATTCCGCATCGCTTAGCTTTGTGGAAGCTGAATCACCCGAGGCGGTGAAAGCACTCGTCAAGGAGTGGTATCAAGCGGAGTAGCTGACCGGTCTTTAGCCATACCATCCACAACGATTCACATTGTCGTGCGACTACTCGGGCATCTTAATGTCGTAAATATAGCCGATGCCATGCACGGTGCGGAAGGCATCAAGCGTCAGGCTGTGACGTTTGTAAAGTTCGCGAATTTTCACTATATATTGATCAAGCGAGCGGCTACGCACATCGGCGTGGATTCCCCAGACTGAGTGGATCAAATTCTTGCGAGTAAGCACCTTGTTTGGGTGGCTAGCAAGGTAGACAAAGATGCCTAACTCCTTGCGACCGATGCTTTCGATTTCGCCGTCGGCAAAGGTCACTTCGAGTCGATGTGGATTCACCTCAGCACCGCAAAATTCAAATGCTTTGTCGGTGGTGGAAGCATTTTGCGTGATTTCACTATCGTGCACGGTTTCTGCGCGGCGGAGCACGGCCTTGATCCGTGCAATTAGCTCGGGAAATCCAAAAGGTTTTGTGATGTAGTCGTCACCACCCATTTCGAGGGCATTCACTTTTTTGATTTTGTTGTTTTCACCCGTCAGAAATATGATGGGCGTCTTGTCACCCGCTTTACGTAGATCGGACATCAGGTTGAAGCCAGTGTCGTCAGGAAGGTGAACATCGAGTAGGATGAGGTTGGCGAAATTGTTCTTTAAGAACCGCGCTACGTGGCTCGCTTCATGGCAGACTTGACTCTGCATCCCTGCCACTTCTAGCTGCGTCGCGATTAGCGTGGAGAGGTCTTTATCATCTTCTGCGATGATGATGCGTGGCTTTGGTGTTTGATTCATCTTGTTATGACCTAATTAGAAAGTGCCGCGAGGTCAGCTAGGACTTCGCGGGCGTGGGCATCTGGTTTTACTTTACAGTAAGTTTTGAGGATCAATCCGTCCGCCCCAATTAGAAAGGACATGCGGTGAATCCCGTCGTAAATTTTACCCATAAATTTCTTTTCACCATAGACGCCGTAGGCATTGGCTAGTTCCAGTTCGGTATCGGCGATCAGTGGAAAGGGGAGGCCATATTTTTTCCGAAATTTGTCATGTGAGCGTTCGTCGTCCTTACTCACTCCGATGACTTTGAGTCCAGCACTGGCAAATTCGCTCCACGTATCACGGATTGCACAGGCCTCTGTTGTGCAGCCTGGCGTGTCGTCCTTTGGGTAGAAATACAATAGGCAGGGCTGATCAAGACTCTCTAGCGAGCAAGTTTCTCCAGCTTCCGTCAATTGGAAGCTAGGGGCTTTTTTTCCTGCAGCGAGTGGTGTTGGTTTGTCCATCAGTTTACTAAATAGATATGCTAATATTAAGAGACTACCTACTAATGGTCGATTTATTAATACTTATTTTATTAGATAAAGCCTATGCAAAGGCTGTATTTCTCAAATTTAGCCTTGTGCCGAAAGCGTCCTACGACAGCTTTTGCGGTCATGGAAAACAAGCCATTACTCATGCTCGGTCTGCCCAAAGGTAGCCTTCAAGACTCCACAATCAAACTTTTTGGTAAAGCGGGCTTCAACATTTCAGTGAGCTCCCGCTCTTACCGTCCGTCGATCGATGACGAAGAGTTAGACGGTCGCTTCGTGCGTGCCCAAGAGGTCAGTCGTTACGTCGAGCATGGTTACTTCGACTGTGGCCTCACTGGCCAAGACTGGGTTAAAGAAAACGATTCTGACGTGGTCGAAGTATGTAGCCTCGTTTACAGTCGTGCATCCAACAAGCGCTCTAAGTGGATCATTGCCGTCCCCGAGTCCTCTACCGTGCAGACGGTCAAAGACCTGGAAGGCAAGCGTATCGCCACCGAGGTGGTCAACATCACTCGTCAGTATCTCAAGGACAATGGTGTTAGCGCTGAGGTCGAGTTCTCTTGGGGCGCGACCGAGGTCAAAGTGCCCGATCTTGTCGATGCTATCGTCGATCTCACCGAAACCGGTAACTCGATCCGTGCAAACAAGCTGCGCATCGTCGACACGATTCTCTACACTAACACTGTGTTGATTGCCAACAAGGTCTCCTGGGAAAACCCTGCGAAGCGCAAGAAAATCGAAAACATTGCACTGCTTCTTACCTCTGCGCTTGAAGCCAATAGTAAAGTTGGCCTCAAGCTCAACATCGAGAAGTCCAAGCTTGAAGCGATCCTCACCGATCTGCCCGCACTGCGTAACCCGACAATTAACCGCCTTGCTGATGAGTCCTGGGTCGCCATCGACACTATCTTAGACGAGAAAGTTGTGCGCGAGATAATTCCCGAACTCAAGGAGCGTGGTGCCGAGGGGATTATCGAATACCCACTAAACAAGGTAGTTTTTTAGTTTAATCACGCCAGTCTCTTACCTTGCTACGTAAAGCTAGCCTCCAAGGTTCGAACAGGGCGACCGCTACATTACTTAGGATTATTAAGCTAATGCCGCACGAATATACTGCACGCCAAGTTCGCATCGCTCTCATCCAAGGTCGCGAGCAGGGCAACTCCACCGCTGATCTGGACTATACCGTTGCGCGCATCCGAGAGGCGGCCGCCTCTGGCGCGCAGATCGTCTGCACGCAGGAGTTGTTCAATACACCCTATTTCTGCCGAACGCAGGACACTGAGCCTTTTGATCTAGCAGAGCCAATTCCCGGCGCGACTACGGAGCTACTTGAAGCCCTCGCAGGCGAACTTGGTATCGTCATTATCGCCGCACTCTTCGAGCGCCGCGCTTCGGGCGTCTACCATAACACCGCCGCCGTGATTGATGCGGATGGTCGTTATCTAGGCAAATACCGGAAAATGCATATTCCTCAAGATCCTGGTTATGAGGAAAAATTTTATTTTTCCCCTGGCGACCTCGGTTACAAAGTCTGGGACACTAAGTTTGGTAAGATCTCCGTCCTAATTTGCTGGGATCAATGGTATCCTGAAGCTGCTCGACTCGCTGCCCTCGCTGGAGCCGAGATCATTTTTTATCCGACAGCCATCGGTTGGCTCCCTGAGGAAAAAGCTGAACTCGGCGATGCTCAGCACACAGCTTGGGAGGCTGTTCAGCGCGGGCATGCTGTGGCCAATGGCTGTTACGTCGCGGCGGTTAACCGCACTGGCGTCGAAGGAGAAACTGAATTCTGGGGACAAAGTTTCGTCTCTGATTTCTACGGGCAGATCGTCGGGCGCGCCCCTGTGGGTGAAGAGCACATACTAATCGCCGACTGCGACCTCAAAGCCCTCGAAGACATGCGTCGCACATGGCCATTCTTCCGCGACCGCCGCATCGATACCTACGATGGCATGACGAGTCGCATGATTGACGAGTAGCGTGCGCTAGCGATTTCCCTTATTGCGCTTATTTTTTTTTGGGCGCTTAGTGATTACTTTGCCTTCGGCAGAAGGCTTCTTTTCTTGTATGGACTTCTTCTTAGGTTTTCTTCGGGTCAAGGTCTTCGCGGCTTTCTCGCGAGGGCTACGTTCTAAACTTTTAGATGAGCGCGCCTGGTCTATCTTGCGATGGCTTTTGAATGGTTTGCCAGGTTTTTTGCCTTTGTCGCGAGCGTCCGATAAGACGACGCGGAAGTCGATCTGCCGCTTGAAGCGATCCACGCGTTCGACTTGGACCATGATATATTGGCCGAGTGCGTAGGCGCGCTTTTTACGGCGCCCGATCAGCGCGGTGCCCTCCGAGTTTGGATGGTAGAAGTCGTCGTCGAGTGTAGAAATATGCACCATCCCATAGGCTAGTGTATCAGTCAGCTCTACGAAGAGACCGTGGTTTTTCACATCCGTGATGATAGCTTTGAAATGTTGTTTCTGCTCTTTTTGTAATTCGCGGTCGTAGAATTCGAGAAGCTTTGTTTTGACGGATTCGCGTTCGGCGTCGACTGAGTTACGTTCACTCACACTGATGTGATCGCCGAGGCTTTCGAGCTTACCTTGCTTGTAGCTAATCTCGGGCGCCACCAGGGCAGAGTCGGCGCGAGTCTTACAGAGATAGCCGTCGAGTATGCGATGGACGATTAGGTCGGAGTAGCGGCGGATGGGCGATGTGAAATGTGTATAATCGGGCTTCGAGAGGCCGTAGTGACCGTCGGCGGAGGCACGGTATTGTGCTTGCTTCAAGCTGCGAAGAACATGGATCTTAAGGGTGTAGCCTTGCGGGTGTTCTTTCAGCTTTTTGAGTAGTAAGGTCATCTCGCGCGGCTTTTGCAGATTGCCGCACTGCACACCGAAGCTCTGCATGGTCTCGCGTAGCTCTTTGAGTTTTTCTTCCTCTGGCTCATCGTGCACGCGATAGATACAGGGGGTGTTCTGCTTCTTCATGGTGCGGGCGACTTGCTCGTTGGCTGAGAGCATAAACTCTTCAATCAGTTGATGGCTTTCGTCGTTGAACTCTTTTTCTATTCGGTCTGCATAGCCATCCTCGTCGACATAGATTTTGACCGATGTCATGTCGAGGTCGAGCGAGCCTTTGCCGAAACGGCGTTCACGTAGCTGTTTGGCGATGTGCCAGAGCTTGCCGATGTATTTCTTCAGCGTGGCCATCTCTTCTTCGGTCACATCGTCCAGTGAGCGTCCGGTGGAACCAGTCTGATGTTTTGGTGGCAGGGGCGTCTTGCGTATCTCAGCTAAGTCGTCCTGCTGCATGAAGGCGTAGGCCTGTTTGTAGGTAAGGCGCTTGTTGCTGTTTATGACGGTATTGGCAAACTTAACCTCGGTAATGTCGGCGTTGTCGTTGAAGGTGATGAAACAAGTCTTGGTCAGACGGTCTTCGCCCTCGACGAGTGAGCAGAGACCGTTGGAGAGTGCGTGTGGCAACATGGGGATAACTGTGCCGACGAGATAGGTGCTGTTACCGCGCTCTTGAGCCTCGCGGTCAAGTGGTGAGCCAGGTTTTACGTAGGCACTCACGTCGGCGATGTGGACGCCTACGCGAGTTTTACTATCTTCAAGAAGCTCGAGCGAGAGGGCGTCATCAAAATCTTTTGCATCATCGGGATCGATGGTGAAGGTAAAAAGGTCGCGGCAGTCTTGGCGATTTCCGATATCTTCCGGGCGCACAACATCGGGTATGCCCTTGGTCTGTTGTTCCACCGCTGAGGGGAATTTTGGATTAAGGTCGTATTTGTATAGAATGGCTTTGAACTCGGCATCGGGTTCGTGAGTTCGACCGAGTATTTCTATTATCTCACCTTCCGGGTTGAGGTGGCGCTGTTTCCACTCGAGCATTTTGACCACGACCTTGTCGCCTACTTTAGGTATGGGTTTGAGGCCAGAATTTTTTGGATCGGGCACAAGAATATCATGAATGATGCGCGGATCGTCGGGGATCACATAGATGGCATGTTTAGCCTGTTCGAGGGTGCCGGGGATGGTGGTACGGGCGCGTTTGAGTATACGGATGACACGGACATTGGGTTTCTCGTCTGGCTTGTATTCGGGGCGCTGTTGACGGCCTTTGCCTCGAAAGGGACGGCGATGATCTTCGACCTTGCGGGCCAGCACGGTATCGCCGTGCATTGAGACGCCTGTGTCTTCCGATTTGACTGGGTAGCCGTCACCAATGGGATCGGAGTCTGGAATAAGGATGGCGGAGCCGCTCTGGCGAAAAATTAGGCGACCACTGACGAGGTCGGCATCTTCGGGGATGCAGAGTCGATCCTTTTTGAGCCGAGCGATTTCGCCCTGTTCGAGCATTTTGTCGAGTAGTGCATGGGCTTCTTTAGTGGCGTCTTGATCGAGCTTAAGGACGCTAATGATCTCCATGCGGCGCATAGGTAGGTAGTCTTTGGCTCCGAGGAGTTTGAGTAGTTTTTGGCGTAAATCCATATTCGGTAAATTTTTAGAAGCGAAATTCTTATCGCTTTTTGGCTCGTTGAAGGAGCGACAAGAGTGTCGCCCCTACTTATCCATTATCTCCCTCGGGATAGTAAGCGGCTGCGCCTTCGAGGCCGAGGGTGATAGTGATGTTAAGGAAGGTGATCTCGCCCATAGAATGGCAGAGTAAGAAGCGACGGTCGCTGTGCATCTCGGCTAGCTCCTTACGCAATTGGCGCATTTTTTCTGTGCTGGAGATCTGGTCGGCACACATGCAGGTGCGGAGGTGCTGCACACGTGGGAGGGCGAAGCCGAGGCGACGCTTCATCAGGGTGCGCTCTTCGCGTTGATACTGTTTGCTTGTTTCGACATTGATCAACTCTGTGCAGAGATTAACCACGGGTAGGTTATTCTTAAAAAACTGTGGGAGGTAGAGCGAGCGGCGACCTTCGTAGCATTGTTGGTCAAAGTCGATCGCGCGGACGCGGTATTGACTTCCCTCGAAGTCAGGCGTGACCTCGACGACGTAATTGTATGCACGCATGTCGCCGAGTAGACGGACAAAGCTGCGCTCATTGAATTTAATAAACTCTTTAGCCAAGCGTACTTCATGTAGGTCTGGGTGGGGAAGGAAGTCGCGGATGAAGTCATCTCCAGGCACGCCAATGATGTGCTCTTCAATCAAAGTATCTTCGTGCACGATAAAGTTGATGTGATTAGGTGAGAGTAGTTCCTCTAATTCAAGGCCGTAGACGCGGGAGGCGTCAGCTTTTTTAACGTAAAAGTAATCGTGGTTGTCGTTGTATTGATTTACCACGCGCACGCGCATGGGCTTGGTGTTACCGAAGGTGCAGAAGTCGACGCGGTCGATGTAGAGGTTGGGCAGAATAGACTCGTCGCCTCCAGAACGTAGAAGGACATATATCTTTTTTAGGCCGTCGTAGAGTTCGCGCCCAAATTGCTGTTCGTAGATGAGGGTCTGCCATAGGGTATCTTCGCCGCTCTTATTGATGAGGGGAAAAGAGTCCTCGTATTTGAGCATGTCCTCATAGGTGACAGGAAGATCCATCGCTCTATGGAATTCAGAGAGATACTTCCTAAAGAGGGCATTGATGGGGAAGAACTGCTTGCGATGTTGGGTGGCAGTTGACTGCATATATCACATTGAAGTGCTCGGTAGATCAATAGCGAATGAAATATCTTAATTTTAAGATTGCCGCAAGTTAGCGTCTCATAGTTTTCTGTCGATGGCTGGGGCCTATGCAACGTCTGACTAGCTAATCCCGTCAGGCCCGGAAGGGAGCAGCGGTCGTTGGTTGAACGTGTGCTGTAGGTTACCTGGCCACTTTTTTGTAGGGCTTGCGCCCTTAGGGCTAGAGGCTAAGGAGGAATGACGGATGGCTAGAGATTGGAATGCAGCTTATGAAGGAGGAGATACGCCTTGGGATAAGGGCTATGCTTCACCACCTCTGATTGAATTTTTGAAGCTTCAGTCAGTTTCGGGTCGTATTCTGGTGCCTGGCTGTGGAGTGGGGCACGATGTACGAGCGCTGGCGTCGGAGGGTGTCGAGGTGGTCGGATTGGATATTGCGCCGAGAGGAATCGATAAGGCGGAAACTTTTCCAGTTTGCTACGACGAACGCTATGAGTTAGGTGACTTTTTGAATTTAGGAAAGCAGTATGACCACTCATTTGACTGGGTCGTGGAGCACACCTGCCTCTGTGCTATTGATCCGTGCGAGCGCGAGGCGTATGCGAGATCAGTTGTTCAAGCACTGAAGCCGAACGGAAAGTATCTAGCGATATTTTTTCGAGAAGTTAGTGATTACCAAGGTAATGGGCCGCCGCATCCAATCAGCCGAGAACAGAGTGATGCTTTGTTTGGTGAAAGCTTTGAGCTGATCAAATCTTTTGTGCCGCAACAAACGTATCCAAGCCGAGCAATTGGCGCGGAGGAGGTTTGTTGGATGCGGTTGAAAGCTTAGCCGTGTGGTGCCCCTTCCTTACCACACAGTTGGGCTGACGTAGCCACCGATTGTATCGCGGATACTGAAATCGAGCTCGGGAAGAAACTGAAGGCCGGTAAGTTTTTCGATTTCTGCGATCGAGCTCAAATAATCGTTTAGATTTTGACTCTCTGCATCGGTCGGAATAAGTAAGGCTAGTACGCGGAGACCACCTTCGTGGGTAAGATCAAAAGCGATGATGTAAAAGGCGTCAGGCAGGGAAATGGCAGAGCCGAAATTGGAGCTCTCGGGTAGATAGGCGGGACCTAGGTAGATCCAGACCTCGCCGAAACGTTTTGGGTAACGCTGTGTGAACTCAAACATTACTTTTTTCCACACGCCGTCTACGAAGGTTTCGGTCATGGGAGCGTAATTGGTTGCAAGCTTGGCATCGATGGCGCCGCGCTCTCCGTGTTGACCGATTAGCGCTTTGGCGGGAGCAATCGGCTGCGGCAGCCATTCGCCTAGAGTCATGTTCTGCGCGCTGAGCCTTGGTATGCGGGCATCAATCTGGAGCAAGCCGTCAGTATCGGCTTTTTTACGCTTGGTATCGTCTAGTCGGATCGCGATGCACGCTGTCTGTTGGTTGCGCTCATTAAAAAGATTGATATAGCTTGGTTGTAGGAGCGGACGAATCGGCATGCGGCTGTTTGGAATTCCTGCAAGAAAGGGTGTCTCTAGTTCGCGTCCGAGTTCACCACCTTCCACGACCATGCCACCGCTCGATGGGATTGCATCGTAGAGACTGTCGAAAATTGGCCTAACTAGGGCAGGCATCGCCCCGTGCGTGCGTGAGCTATTGATAGCTGATAAAGTGACACGCTCCATCTTCGCACGTATTTCAAATGAACTGAAATAATAAATGCCACCAACAGCTAGGATGGCTATCGAGAGTCGAACAAGTAGCTTGCGGAGCCAGTGTGAATGATTGGCCTGAGTACGTGATTTAGTCCTAGCTTTTCCCCGAGCTGATCGCCTCTTTTTGGATTTCTTTTTTGCGCTCCTATTAGCCATCAATGTTATATAAACTTAGCCCATGAAATCATTCAAGGGCGAGCTTTTCCAACTTTGGTCGAATCACTATCTGGCAATAAGGTGCGTTTGGATTGAGCCGATAGTAATCTTGATGGTAATCTTCTGCGGGGTAGTAGGTGGTAGCGGCGGTGATCTCTGTGACGATTGGAGCAGTAAAGTCTTTTTGAGCAGTAACTTTGGAGGCTTCGGCGGCTTTCCGTTGAGCCTCATTGTGGTAAAAGATTGCCGAACGATATTGAGTGCCGATATCTGCCCCCTGACGATTTAGAGTTGTGGGGTCATGTGAACGCCAGAGCCAATCAAGTAAAGTCTCATAGTTAACTATTTTTGGGTCGTAATGAATCTGTGTGACTTCGGCGTGTCCGGTAGTACCTGAACAGATTTCGCGGTAGGTCGGATCGTCGACCTCGCCCCCCATGTAGCCAGATTCGACTGCATGGACACCGTCGAGTTGCTCAAAGACTGCTTCGACGCACCAAAAGCAGCCGGCACCGAAAGTCGCGATGGAGAGAATTGTATTCATTTTACTTTTTTCATGTTAGTCAGTCGCAGTATATCTACTAATGATACGGATTAATGATTTCACATTAACTTCATATGGGGATACGACAAGCGAACACAGTATGTTAGAGTGAAATAACACCTGGCACCTGGGCAACACGTTGGTAGATAGCGATCACTTCGTCACTGGAGTGCATGTTCATTTCCATCGTGTAGCCGATAAAGCGCCCGCTGTGGGACTCGTTAGATTTGACGGGATCATCCGCGAAGAGATCGAGCACCGTTTGGCTCTGGTCTTTGGGCACGATAAACTTAAAAGGAAAAAGGCAAGGCCAGTCATAGTTCGCATCCAGAGAGGAGCGGAAGGAGTCTAGCGATTCGTCGTCTTTCATTTAGTTTTCATCAAATTTCTTGGGGGTTCGCTTGACTGCTCAACGCCAAGATCGAAAGGGCAGTGGACTGGAGTATCGAAGGTGAATACCCCGCCTCTATTTAATTGTTTTAAAAAAGTAGCTAGGGCGGGGCTCGAACCCGCACGCCATTACTGGCAAGGGATTTTAAGTCCCCAGCGTCTGCCAATTCCGCCACCCAGCCATCAGTGTTATTCGGCAAAGAATCGCAAAAAAAAGCGTTCCCCGGGGGGTTTGGCAAGATTCTTTACTCTGGATTTTAGCCTTGCGCGGGATTCAGTACTATCTACTTTCCCGCATTCCTCTACGATGGGTGTGACCGTCGGTGCCGCATTTGCGGGTGGAATTCACCACACAATTCTAACCACTAACCAACTGCCGCTCTGGCGTGCAGTATAATAAATACAAATCATATGAGTACTCTCATGGAAGAGCTGCTAGCTAGCAGTAATATCGATAACCTCGCTGAAGGTTCCATTTTAAAGGGAACGATCGTCGAAATCCGCCCCACCGAAGTCGTTGTCGACATTGGTGGCAAATCCGAAGGCATCGTCCACGCATCTGATTTCGTAGACATGAGCGACCTCCAAGTAGGCGCTGAGCTCGAAGTCTATCTCGAAAAGCTCGAAGACAAAGAAGGTAACCCTGTTATCTCTTACGATAAAGCTGAGCAAAAGAAGAACTGGGAAAAGATCGTTGAGAACTGTGAAGAAGGTTCAATCATCCCTGGTCGTGTGCGCTCTAAAGTTAAGGGTGGCCTGATCGTAAGTATCGGCGTCGATTCCTTTATGCCGGCCTCGCAGATTGATGTACAGCCACCTAAGAATCTCGATCAATACGTTGGACAGACTTACGACTTTAAAGTCATTAAGATTGATCTCGACCGCAAGAATATCGTCGTTTCCCGCCGCGAACTCATCGAAGAGCAACGCATAGAGAAACGCCGTTCGCTCCTCGAGGATGTCAAGCCAGGCGATACACGCCGCGGCCAAGTCAAGAACATCACCGATTATGGTGCCTTTGTTGATCTCGACGGACTTGACGGCCTCCTTCACATCACCGACATGTCATGGGGTCGTATCAACCACCCATCCGAGATGGTGAAGCAAGGCGAAGAGATCGAAGTGATGATCATCGAGATCGATCGCGAACGCGAACGCGTCTCCCTTGGCCTCAAGCAACTTGCCGACAATCCTTGGGAAAAGATCGAGGAACGCTTCCCGATTGGCTCTACAGTCAAGGGCAAGGTTGTTAACCTCGTGCCCTATGGTGCATTCATCGAAATTCAAGAAGGCGTCGAAGGTCTTGTGCACGTTACCGAGCTTTCATGGACCAAGCGCATCTCCAAGCCAAGTGAAGTCCTTCGCATTGGCGAAGAGGTCGAAGCAGTCGTCCTCGGTATTCAGAAGGATGAACAGAAAATCTCCTTGGGCACTCGCCAACTCGAAACTAATCCTTGGGAAATGGCCCGTCACAACTATCCAGTTGGTGCCCGTGTACGCGGTAAGGTTCGCAACCTCACAACCTATGGTGCTTTCGTTGAACTCGAAGAAGGTATTGACGGTATGGTGCACGTTTCTGACATGTCCTGGACTCGCAAGGTCAATCACCCATCTGAGGTGTTACAAAAAGGCGACGAAGTCGATGCAACCGTTCTCGACGTGGATGCAGACAGCCAGCGTATTTCACTCGGTATCAAGCAACTCTCTTCCGACCCATGGGACGAAATTGAAACACATTTCAAGATCGGCGACATGGTCAAGGGTAAGGTATCTAAGATCACCAGTTACGGTGCATTTGTCGAACTCGACAATGATATCGATGGTCTCGTGCATATCTCGCAAGTTAGCGAAGAGCGCATTGAGAATATCAAGGACGTCCTCGACGAGGGTGCCGAAGTAGAAGCACGCGTTATTAAAATCGATAAAGACGAGCGCCGTATCGGCCTCTCGGTCAAGGCTGCCAACTACAACGAGGCTGACCTCGCGAAGGAGCGCCAAGCCTTTGATAGCGTGACCACTGATGAGGATCTCACCAGCCTTGGTGATCTCCTTGACGAAGCGACCAAGTAAACCACGTTTCAACAATCAATCTACAAAAACCCCGCTCAAACGAGCGGGGTTTTTTTGGTAATGCCCAAGAGTCGCTATTCCAACAAATTCATCGCTTTGCCGCTGCGCGGCTTAGTCGGTCGTTCACCGCAATACCAATATCAACATTCTCTGCGCGTTCGACTAGGAGCTGAGTGTAGCCTCTTACGTCCAGCTTCTGGATCAGCATAAACAAATTGTGTGCGATCTCCGTGAGGTCACCGCTTTCGGAGAGCCAAAAAGTATTCTCAGCTAGTTTGTCTGCTGCCGGCTTCGTGTTATACAAAACCGCTTCCGACTTCTGGACACAGCTTGGCTTTTCGCCATGCCTTAAGAGCGTAATTGGTGTATTTGGGCTGTAGTGCAGGCTTAGCATCCCTGGCGCGGGCTGTGCTGTTTTATTTGAGGGCTGCTTCAACTCCATCTCCACGTTCTGCATACCCAATTGCTCTGCAGAGAGGGGCCCGGGGCGTAGGATCATCGGTTCATTAGGATTGCGCAGATCCGCGATAGTGGATTCCACTCCATGCTCGCACGCGCCCCCATCGAGTACGGCGAATACGCGATCACCAAGTGTCGCTGCTACGTGTTCGGCCAGCGTCGGGCTAACGTAACCGAAGGGGTTTGCGCTTGGCGCGGCTAGAGGAAATTCGAGTCGTTCTAGCAGGTTGCGAAAGATCGGGTGTCCAGGTACTCGCACAGCCACACTGGGCAAACCTGCGGTGACGAGATCTGAAATTGTATTCTTCTTCCGTAGCACAAGGGTCAGTGCGCCGGGCCAAAATTGATCCGCTAGCGCACGAGCGCGCTCGTTAAACTCGACATGTGCTTCTGCCTGCTTAATCGAACTGAAGTGTACGATAAGTGGGTCCAGTAAGGGGCGACCTTTGACCTCAAAAATTTTCCGCACGCTCTCTTCCTTAAGCGCATTGCCAGCCAGGCCATAGACGGTCTCCGTCGGTACTCCAAGCACCGCTCCGTCCCGCAGCAAATTAACGCAGAGATCAATATTCTCAGCGGAAGCTTGGAGGATTTTGCAGGAGTGGGACATTTTATTTGTAGCGTAGAACGCTGGCGACAGGCAGTGTTTTCAGTTCACATTGACAGTCTTCATTGTGCTACAGTTGGTGCTCGAAATCTAGCTATAAAAAATCCTTCCCCCATTAGGGAGAAGGATTTTGGAAAGTCCTGTATCCGTAGGCGATCGATTACTGCATAGTCAGCATGTTACGAGCCTGTTTGATACGGTTCGTGATGCGACGTTGATGCTTTGCGGAAAGCCCCGTGTCTTTCCGAGGAAGGATCTTACCTGTCTCGGTAACGAAACGGGAAAGTAGCTCCGTATCGTGGAATGTATAGTCCATCGGATTGCGGGAGCGATTTAGTGCTTTTTTGTCGGTGCTCATAGGAGCGCAGGAAGTTAGGGGTATGAGTTGACTGTGCAAGTACTATTTTTAAGCATTTTAAAACGCTAGTCGCCTACATTGTAGCTCACACATGTTACTTACTGGTGCTAATTTATAGATATGAAGCTAGATTTTAGGTAATCAGATAATTTACGACCCAAGATCTTGATGTATGCAATGCGCAATTTACGCCATCTAGAGCTGGGCATCAACCGCACCTTCGACACGTTTGATAAAGCTTTGCAAGTTTGTGTTAGGTTTCATGTTAAGGGCACGCCTGAGTAGGGGTAAGGCTTTGGCGTATTGCGTCTCGTTGACCAGGAGCTGCCCATGTTCGGTCAGCGCTTCGAGTCGAAAGTCTTGATGCCTCGCGGCTTGCTCAAGCTTGAGAATCGCACGTTGCACGAGTTCGCTAATCTCCATTTCTGTATCCGTATCACCTGGGGTCATTTCGATACGCAGCTTACGAGCTTGCTTGTAGTAAATACGAGCGAGTTCGATGAGCGCACCAGCTTGAGTCGCATCTTTTTTGACAATTTGTTCCAATGATTGGCGGGCGGCATCTTCATCACCTCGTGCACTGGCGAGCCCAGCTTCAATCGTCAGGAGTTTCATTGATTGCTCTTTGTCTAGGCTGTTACCGTAGCGAGCGCGCATATCCTTGATGAGTTGTTCAGCGAGTTGGTAGGAGCCGTATGTATAGAGTATATCTACGGTTCTTAGCGGTGTTTCCGCTGGCAGACCGTCTCCAGTTTTGAGTGCTTCTTGATAAGCTTCTAAGGCGAGAGAGAAGGCTTGTTGATTCAGGTATATATCTCCGAGTAAACCAAGATTTTTAGGACTGGCCTGACCCATACGACGAATGATTTCGAGAGTGGATGCTGCCTTTGAGTCTTCGCCTAAATTAAGATATACGTTGACCATGAGGCTCCAGTATTCTTGTTCATCTGGATTCTCTGCGGCGAGATCTTTAAAGAGCGCAAGTGCCTCCTCGTATTTGGCAAGGTTATAGAGGGTTTGAGCAAGCCCCGCGGTCCAGTCGAGATTCTCAGGGCTGTTTAGTACTGCTTGGCGGTAGGCAGTTTCAGCGGGGAGATATTTACCTTTATTCAGAAGGCAGTAGCCGATGAGTCCGTAAGTACGACCGTCGTTATCTCCGAGTTCAACCGAGCGGGAAAGTGCTGTGAGGGCTTTGTCCAATTCACCCAGTTGTAGATAGAGCAATCCTAGGTTCTTATGTGCTCGTAGGAATTCGGGGTATCCAAGCAAGCATTTTTGGTAGGCTTCGGCTGCCTCTGGTAGGCGTCCCGCTTGAAAGTATAGATTAGCAAGGACCATCTGGATCATGCCGCTACTGCCGCTGTTGACCTGAGCCTCAAGTAATTCTGTGGCTTTAGCTGGCTCTTTCGGAATGAGTTCCACTAACTCCTTAAGTAGCTTAATCTCCTCAGGTTTAGGGCTAGGCTCCCTTTGTGCCAGTGCAGCGTAGGATCCAATGAATCGGTCAATGAATGCTGCGTCACTAAAAGTGCGTTTAAGTATTTCCGGTGTAGTCGCTAATTGGGCATGTGTTATACATGCTAGGGCCAGCAGTAGAAGGTTGTGGATCAGGATACGTTTCATAATAATTAATTACTTAAGGAGAAGACAATTGGGGCGATCATTGTGAAGGGCACTGGCTCCCCGTTCTGCATGCCAGGCTCAAATTTCCACCTTCGAACTGCATCCACAGCATAGGCTGCAAAGGCTGGGTGGTCAGACTTTTTTGCAGTGGCATCGACCACGTTGCCTTGTTTGTCGATATCGAAGCGGATGAAGACACGTCCTTCGATACCTTGGCTTTTTAAAGCGGGTGGGTAAACCGGTGTAATTTGTCGTGTTGGGCGGGGCTTGTTATCCAAGTCACGAAAATTAATAAAGTTCATGGATAATGCTTGAGCCCCGACACTAAAGTCTGGAACGGAGAGGTCGGAGCTGGCAAGATTGCCCCCTGTTCCAGGATTTAAAGCTACATCTAGTTGATCTAAACTAAGTTTAGGCGGCTCTTTTTCGATGGTGTCCATCGGCTCAGGTTCAGGCTCATCCTCTTGAATATCTTCTTCAATATCCTCGATTTCAGGTGGGGTGTATGCGACCAACTGCTCGTCGTAAGATTGTGTTGGTTTTTGGACATCCCCCAGTATTTGGGCAAGGGCCATCACTATGAAAATAATGAGAGAGACCGAGAAGCCTAAAACCACAGCGATGGGCCTATCCCCTTGAGGGGACTGAGTGCTATATGTGTGAGATTTCATCCGTGCCTAGTCCTTGAGAGTGGATATGCTAATTTTCTTAGCCCCAGCACGTTTGCATTCGCTCCAGACTTTTGAGAATACATTGTGATTGGCATTCACATCCGCCTGAATGATGACCGGCATTTCGTTTTTCAAAATGTTCTGCCTCACGTGGAGGCTCACACCGGCCAAGCTAATTTCCCGGCTGCCGTAGATGATTTTATTATCCTCGGTGATCGCCAGAATCAGGCTATTTTTTTCTAAGTTTGAATCGGTTAGAGCGAAGGGCTTTTCAATCGTAGCATCCGGCTTTTCAACAAATACAGTCGTGACAATGAAGAAGATTAGTAGGATGAAGATACAATCGATCATCGGAGAAAGGTTGATTTCTGCCTTTTCGTCTTCTTTGGCATAGATGGATCTGCGGTATGCCATATCAATTTACGCTGTTAAAGCTAAGTTTTATTGCGCCAGCTTGTTTTGCTCTGTCCCAGACCTCGACCAGTAAGCCGTGACGAGATTTCCCGCTCGTCTTGATGCTCACAGGGGTGTCCTTGCCGCTGAGTCCATTGCGAACAATTTCCTTTACTTGTGCTAAGGCAATCTCTTGCCCCTGGTAAAGAAGCTTATTATTTGCAGTAATAGTAAAGGACACGTCTTCGCTTTCTTGGTCTGAGGAAAGCACCGTGCTGTCGGGCTTATTCAATTGAATGCCTGCTTCTTCGACGAAGACGGTGGTTACGATGAAAAAAATGAGTAGTATGAAGATACAATCGATCATGGGTGAGAGATTAATCTCTAACTCATTTTCTGATTCATCTAGCAAACTTCGACGTGGCATCGTGTTAAGTTGGGACCGAATTCTTCGCTCCCAGATTAAGGCAAGTTAGTGTGAGACTTTCGAGTCGTACGAGTTTGGCCTCTTCTTGGTGGGTTTGTCGTTGAATAAACATCACCATAAATAAAGCAGGTAATGCGATGGTCAATCCAGTCTCTGTAGTGACCAGCGCTTCGGAGATTCCTGAGGCGACTACGGTCGCCGTTTCAACGCCACCGCTGGTTGAAATGCCAAAAAAGGTTTGCAGCATTCCGAGTACGGTTCCGAGCAGTCCGAGCAAAGGAGCTGCTCCAACTAGACATTTTAAAAATTTTAACTGTTGTTCAATAATTGCCAATTGAGTGATGCGTATTTCATCGAATCGTTTGCGCACGTATTCAATCGACTGAGTGTTCTCCTGAGTGTAGCAAATGATTTCTTTGATTTTCCCCTTTGCTTTATCTGGTTCTATTACCCACTCACGCCAGGCGTATTCCTCGTTACTAGGCAGTTTCGTGTGCATTATGGAAAGCGCCAATCGGAAGGCCTGCGTGTAGAGCAAAAACGATAGCAGAAATAAGGGTATCATGACCCAGCCGCCACTCAGCCATATTTCAAAGATTTTCTGTAGAGAGACTTCCATTGCACGCTACTTATCTAAGAGTCTTTATTCTGGATGCCGTGTATGCCGTTGACGAATGAGATAGCGACTTGCTCCAACTGTCCAATTTTTTGTCGAGCCATGCGCGACAGGAGTCCGTGCACTACGAGTATGGGGATGGCGACAATCAGGCCAAACTCTGTTGTCACCAAAGCTTCAGAAATTCCTGAAGCTAAGCCTTTGGGGTCACCAGTGCCGTAGATAGTAATCAGTTGAAAGGTTTTAATCATGCCAATCACTGTTCCCAATAGGCCCATTAATGGCGCGGCGGCGGCGGTTAATGCGAGGAACGCGAGGAACCGCTCTAGATTTGGGCGCACCTCTAGGATCTTTTGAAATAAAAGCTCTTCGATGATCTCACGGCGCTCAGTTATTCGTTCAATCCCTACCAGTAGCATTTGCGAACAAACGCCAGGTATCGATTTGGCCGTTGTGCGTGCCTTCGCTTCATCACCTTCAATTAGGGCATTTAAGACTTCGTCAACTGCCGTGGGTTTGGCGGTTTGGAAGGATGCGACTTCTCGAATTTTGAACAATGCTAGCAATAAGGAAAGTCCGCCGAGTGCAATGATGCAGTAACCAACCACACCACCGTCTTGTATGTGTCCGATAAGAGATTTGCGGACTTTGGCTTTTTTCAAAGCCTTCCCTAATGTCGGATCTAATGGTAAGTAGCCAGTGCCGTTTTGAGCGACTGCCTGTATTGCTTCGGCTTGTTTCTGAGTAAAGCCGGATGCCACAACTGCATCGGGATTATTGGCTTCTCTTTCCACGATACCAGCGGATTCGCTTAGCTGTGAGGCAAAATAAACTTGTGGCCCAAGGGATAGGAAGGTTCCAGCTTCCAGTTTGCCTGAGGGTGTCATTGCCTTACCCTCATACCTTTGCCCTCCAAGCGTCGCATCGATTCGTTCAATCGCTGCTTCAACTAGCTCGATTTGTTTCAAGCGCTTCTGTTGCTGACTTACATCTACATCGTCTTGCACCAGCTTAGCTTGTTCAAGCTGCTCCATATAGAATGGTATTTCGCTTAGATCAATGCGTGCTTCAAATTCTCCGATAAATTCATTTAAGCGGTTTACGATGAAGTTTTGTTGGTCTCTCAAGCTGCTAACGCGACCGCGCAGATTGTCTAAGTTAAGCGTGCGGCTGTCACGCTGCGTAAGTAAACGATCTCGTTCTCTTCGCACCTCAATGACCTCAGCCTCTAAGGTGGCAATTTTTGTGGATAAAGGTAGCTTTTCCTTTTCGATCTGTTGACGCACTTGGCTCAGCGTTTCAACTGCTTCACGTAAATCGGCATCGGCCCGTGTCTGAGCTTGGTTGAAGGCTTGGGCTTGTGCGCAATAAGCGGCCAAGATACAAGACAAGATGATACTGCCAGTTTTAATTTTGTTATAAGATTGCATGGTTCAGATCACTTTGAGGTTAACGGATCTCTACTGGAATATTTACGAAGTCTAGCTGGTCGGTTTCGCCTGAATAGGTTGCAATAAAGCGACGGACATCGGATGCAGATTCGTTGTGCGTAGACCATTCCCAGCCCTTTGGCCCAGGTAATCCCATTCCCGCAAATTTGCCAGCGTCGTCCACATAGACCGCAAAAGCTAATCCCCAGTAGAGCGTGGTGACTCGCTCTTGAACTCCTGTGCCAGAAACATCGCGTGCGTTGGTCTGCAGAGTGAGTGTTCCGTTAAACTTCTCTGCCTGAGAAAGTACACCAAGCACTGTGAGTAAGCGTTGCCCCAGTGCCTTTTTTGTTCTAGAGACATCTTCTGGAATGTTTTGAAGTAAGGGTTTGATTTTGACTAGTAAGGGAGTGGGGAAGCGGGTTGATAGCTCTTGAACAGCTATTTCTAGGGTGCGCACCTTGACTGCCAACATCTCGTTGGAACGCTCGATCTCTTCTCGCTCCGCTTGCAAATTTTCACGTTCGACATCTGCCATTGTGCTGGTCTCAGAGAGTAGTTCAACGGCACGATTCAATGTGGTCAGTTCATCGCTGAGTATGCCTTGAGAAGTTTCCAACATGGCCTTTTCTCCCAACCAGTTGGCACGCTCTTCTGATATGATTTGGCGCGTTTCGATCCATTTATCGATTTTCTTTTGCGTGATGGCAATTTCCTCAGCGGATCCATTTGCGATCAGGGCACACATTAGAAGTAGGGATGCTTGAAGCAGAATTTTTTTCATAGTAACATAACTGGTTATTGCTGTACAATGTGAAATCTTGAATAGCTGTCTATTCATTAAAGTTGCTGTCCGCCAATTAATCGAGTTCAGCTACGAAAGCTCACTTAATCTACAAAATATTCTATGAACCTGAGCTGTCCGTAGTGATACTAGCGGCTTAATCCGACAGCATCAGCAAAGCTCTCTTTTGAAATTCGGATTTCATCAAAGGTGACTTTAGGCATTCCAACAGAAAAGCATGATACGATCATGCCGCCAAACAGACCACGCTTAGAGTTTTTTATTTCCCTACGAAGATATTGGCTAACTTGTTCCGGCTTACTGCCCAGTTCAGCCAAACGCAAGGCGGATTCAAAAGAGTTTTTGCTGGCAAAATGAGATGCTTGGTCCTCATCTAGTACCCACATGTTTAGAATAATCGACTGCCGTTTACCCAATTTTGGCAGGTTCTCGAGTTGCCAAACCACTAAGTAGCTTGCGTTTGGAACACAGGCCTCGCCTGTCTCACTTTTTGTGACACGCTCTTTGCCGGCTGCCATCATCCCATATTCCGATCCCCAACGCTTTGGGCAAAAAGTAAAAGTAGCTGTGGTTAGGTTTAATGGATTTTGACCCGGCAATGAGAGTAATAAACCTAAGGCAGATTCAATTTTGAGGGCTTTCGCATTAAAGCGAAAGCTACCATAAACATCACCAATGAAGCCTTCAGTGATCTGGCGCATAGCGACGCCTTGACCAATGGAATTTGGTTTGCGCTCACCTCTGACTTCCAATGAACCATCAACGGAATCAAATCCTTTGATTTCTAAATCGCTTGCCAATACAAAATGCTTTCCAGCAGTTACCTGCCAGGTGCTGTTCCATCCACTACTTGTATTACCGACACGAGTGGCATCACTACTAGCGAGAGGAGCCGAGTTTAGATCGGCCATATCGAAACCTTCGTAAACTTCGGCGCAAACCGCTTTCTGCAAAAGGATTAGAAGGATCGTGAAAAAAAATAAGATCTGTGTTTTCATAGTCGGTGTTGCTCAGTTTGTCTGAGTGAAAGTTTTAAGATGGGTATATTAAGCTAAGGATGTAACAAAACAAATTGCACTTGCATGTTGTGCACAAAAGTGCAACAAGAGACAGTTTGTTTGCATAAGCATTAATTTGAAAGCAATCTAAACTTTTTATCCCACACAAACTATTTGTTTATGAAAGAACTCATGCCCCTCGCACTGGCTTTATTGTTAGTCGCTCCTCTAACATTAATTAGTCAAACGAACCTGGATACTAATCAGCCTCTAATGAGTGCGACTCCAAGCGCAAGCGACCAGAGTGTTGAGGAAGAACTCTACGTCTTGCCCGAGTTTGTCGTCTCCAATGATCAGGATGAAGGCTATTACTCGGCTAACAGTACTTCCGTTACACGAACCAATACGCTGGTTAAAAATTCGCCGATCTCCATGTCGATCGTCAACGAACAGTTACTAGACGATTTGAATATTATCAACACGCAAGATCTGGCAATGGTGAGTGCTTCCATCGACGAAGACCCCAATGGATACTCACTTGACCGCATTCGGATCCGCGGTTTCCGCAATTCCTTTTCACGCTTTAATTTCTTTAAACGTAATTTGCCCACTGATAGTTATAACATTGCACGTGTGGACATAATAAAAGGAGCCAACAGCCTGATTTTTGGACAAGCTTCACCAGGTGGTTCCGTAAGTAGCGCCCCTATGTTGGCAAATTTCAGAGGCAACACCAAGGCCCTATCCGCGACTGTGGGCAACAAAGACTACATGCGCATGACCCTCAATGCCAATCAGATCATCGACGACAACTTTGCGATCCGCGTGATGGGTGTTCACAGTGAACAAGGCTACGACCATCTATTCAAGAGCAACGAACTGGATGCGTTGACAGTAGCGACTACCATGAGGCTAACGCCCAAAACGCAATTGCGCCTGCACTTGGAGGGTGTAAGCGCGACCAACCGCTTTCCTTATCGCGCCATGCGAGACAAGACCGAAATCGATGACGATGCCGATCAGACAAACGGCTATCAAGGCATACTGAGCCAGGCCGACTATTCTAACAGCATCACCGACTACGAGGTGCCATTCTCTCCAGACTGGATCGGGCACTTGCCCCAGCAGGCCTTGGATTGGATAATCAGTCATTCTGAGAACAACGTAGATCCAATAACCAGCCGTCAAGATCTACGTAATCACTATGCCTTGGTTAACAGCGCGAACTATGGAGCCGTGTCTGGACCAGACCGATTCAACGATCGTGATGGCTTGTTTACAATGGCCGACTTTACCCATGAAATTAACGACAATCTGCAACTCAACCTGTCGATGAACGTCGAACAATTAAATGCTAAAGCTTTAGGGCGTAATTCGGACGGTGCAATACGCGTACGGGACAGTTACGACTCCAATCTTTTTGGACCTCGGATTAGGCCAAACAATGAAGTGGGTGAACAATTTATTCGTACCTATTGGACTAAGAACGACATCAGCACCGACCGCATGGGTTCTCGCACCGCTCTAGTATTCGAAAACGATTGGTTCAAGGCCAAGAATCGCATCATCGTCGGTTGGGACTTTTTTACGCAGACCAAGGATGAACGATTCTACGACCAAGTGCCTGTGGGTGCTGTGGGAGATGGTACAGGCAATCTGCCGAATGGAGCCTTTCTTCAAGACTGGCGCGTGAGCAATAATCAAGTGACGGACGCCCAGAGAGCCTTTGATTACATTTCGCTGTCGCAGCCCTTCACCGCTGATCGCTCCATCCTTCGATTCAATGAAATCATTGAGTCAGACATTGCCATCCTGCCAGCTATACCAGCTGGGCTGGCTGATAATCGCGCTGCGGAATGGGCTTTAGGTAGGACGACTTACTCCAAGGTTAATACTAACAGCTTGTGGTTTGCTGAGCAAAGTGAGTTCTTTAATGGACGGCTACACACATTGGTTGGGCTTCGTTATGACTATATCCAAATTGATTCCACGTTGCGCAAAGTATCCCTGGACGGTTTTGATCCAGGCTCTGAAGATGGGCGGAACAATGACCAATCTGTCACATATGACAAGTTTAGCCCTACCATTGGCGGTCTATTCTGGGTAAACGAACAGATCGGTATTTTTGCCAACTACGCTCAATCGATCGAAACGCCCTCCGGTACTGAACGTACGCCTATTGCAGAGATTGCACCTCCAGAACTGGGCGAAGGTATTGAATGCGGACTGCGCTTCGACTTATTAAATGGCAAGCTCGATGGTCAACTAGCATACTATTCCATTACTAAAGAAAATGATAACGAGTTTGCCTATTCCACCGCATTACTTAATCAAATATATCCAGGATCGATATACGGCGATCAGTTTCCGGAGAATTACTTCGGCGAAAACAACCAAGGTTTTATTACTAGCGCGAATCTAGCTGGACGACGCGGTGTAGGAGACAAGACTCGCTCCCAAGGTGTAGAATTGGATTTCACTTACAATCCATTGCCCGGGCTGAGCTTTATTGGCTCCTACAATTGCAACATTGCCAATGAAATTCTGGAGCTTCATCCCCTTGTATCTAACCCAGAAAACTTCGAACTCTTTGGCCGCCCCGATCACCGTGCAACCTTAACGGGGCGTTATAAATTTAGGAGCGGTGCGCTCAGGGGGCTTACGATTGGCGCATCTCAGCGCTATCGCTCTGCTGCAAACCAGACTCGCTTCGACCTCCATTACGATGAAAATGGTGATGCAGTCGGAGACCCTGTTGATGGCGGCCGCACCGACCGCGTCTATCTAAAATTTGGCGACGAGCACACTACCAGTGCATTTGCTACCTGGGAGAAAAAGCTCGGTCAGAAGCGAAGCGCGCCTAAATTGACCGTGGCTTTTAGGGTGAATAACTTGTTCGACAACACGGATTTCTCCGGTCGCGAAAATTATGGGTTCTACCGCGAATCGCGCTCCTACAACCTATCTGCTAAGATTCTATTTTAGACTGACACACTTGGCGATCCACTCGTTAGAAATTCAGCTCTCGTCAAATTGTGCAGACACAAAA
>QOOZ01000015.1 GCA_003331195.1 Puniceicoccaceae bacterium
AGCTAATTTATACAGATTAGCATATGACTGATGAACAAAGAGATGCCCCATATGAAAGCACGAGGGACGCGGGTTCGACTCCCGCCACCTCCACCATTTTGCTTTTTTTAGGGTGAATTCGTAGGGACAAATTTATCCACTGGACGGATCACAATGTAGTCATGACTGCGCGTCTCAATGCCTACAGCTACGAGTAAGGCAGTCAATTGACCGTGTTCATTGATAAATACCTGTGGGCGCTCAATACGGCTAACCTGGAGCTGCGAACCGTCTTCCAAATAGATGGGTTCTTCCTGAGTCCAAACAGGGATTTTTGAGTATAATTCATACTCAATCCCATCCTTAGAGGTATAGTAAATGACCGGCTTTTGTACTCCCGTCACCTTGCCCTCCCAATCCGTACAGATGACATTATATTGGTCGTTTGCCCACCATATGGTTGGATCCTCCAACTCGCAATTATAGGGCAATCGGTTTCGCCCATGGCCCAAAATATTGTAAGGACCATTAATTTGATCAGCTGAATGTGCCCTTAAGCAAGCATCCCATTTCCCATCTTGTGTTGGTTCTGGCTTATGCTTGGACACCATGTAAACTGAGCCATCATCGTGCATAAGCAACGCAGGATTGTTAGCGTCAACGATCGGGTGATCGATCGGCTCCCATGGACCTTCGATTGAATCTGAATATGCAAAACCAGTCGACCACTGCGGAATCGCTAAATGATAAATCAGAAAACGGTCTTCCACCTTCACTATTTTAGGGTTATGAATCCCCTGAGTCGCCCATGGGTGCGTCGATGGGTGTAAGACAACTTCGGCAAACTCATACGGGCCAAATAAATTCTTAGACGTCGCTCGAATGACATGACTGCGTTTCCATCCGGAATCAAAAGAATAGTCCTCGCTCTTCGGCCACCTCGAACAAAATAAATGATAAGTCTCTCCAACTTTTATGAGGGATGGATCCCACAAGCTCCAGCCTTCCATTTTAAATACAGCGGTCTTTGGTATTGGTCTGAGTGCCTGACGTAGGGGATTAGAGCTCGGATAAGTTACGACAGCATCTTCTGGCAAACGATAGCCAATTTGGTAGGGGTCCGACAAGGCCACCCCGCTCTCAGTTATTGATTCTCTGGAGCCTTGCAAATGGCCACTAATTACCACAATCGGCACCACAAATACTACTATTAGAGATGTAAAAGTATTTTTCACGAGCCTTTTGCTACCACCGAGTCACTGAATAGGTAAGTTCATAAATTTGTAAAATATTGCATTCTAAATATTTTACACATAATTATAATTTGCTGGATTCGAATTTGATTATCACCACCTCTACCATTTAAGGCTTATTCGCCATAAGGTATCCAAATATTTTTAACTTCTGTCGCTTGTCGTAAAAACTCTTTGCCCGCACCTTGCTTTGTATCCTGCCAATCTCGACTATACCCGTTATTCACCCAAGTGCGCTTCAAATTCGTGACCGATGCGCGCTCGATACTCGCAGAGTGACCGTCCGCACCAAAATACCACAGCGCATCGACCTCCATGTGACCCGCCATAGTTTCGACTACATCGCTGTGTGCCGCGGTCACAATGTTCACGACGCCAGCAGGTAAGTCAGAAGTCTCTAAAACTTGATACAAATCTGTCGCCGCCAGTGGGTAGGCCTGAGAAGGCACGATCACGCATGTATTTCCCATCGCGATCGCAGGTGCTAAGACCGACACCATGCCCAATAAAGGCGCTTGGTCTGAGCAGAGTATGCCAATAATGCCAACTGGTTCATGCATTGCTAAAGCAAGTCCGCGGATCGGCACACCGTGAGCCGCGCCATCGTATTTATCAGCCCATGCTGCATATATAAAAAGCCGATCAATCGACAAGTCCACCTCTGCCTTTGCAGATTCCGTAGCGGCACCCGTCATCGCTGTTATGCGCTGGGCAAACTCTTCGCGGCGCACAGATAAATTTTCAGCGATATAGTATAGAATCTGCGCGCGTAGATGAGCCGTTGATTTTGCCCATGAGCGAGCCGCATGGGCCGCTTCGACTGCATTGCGGATATCCTTTCGATTACCCTGCCCGACCAATCCCAATTGTTGCCCAGTGGATGAATAAACTGGAGTCGAGTAGCCACTGTCAGGGCGCACTTGACGCCCTGCGATGAAGAGCTTGGGCGTGCGATCAATTGAGCCTTCGACCGTCTCCGAACTGCCCTGCGGTGGCTCGATTAATTCGAGTGCTTCAGTGGATTGATAGCTTGGGCGAACATATGCATAAAGCCCCTCCCATCCACCTTCCCGACCAAAGCCACTCTCGCGGCAACCACCAAAGCCTGCGGCCGCATCAAATTGATTCGTGGTATTAATCCATGCGACACCGCAGACAATTTTAGGCGCTAGGTCTAAAGCTAAATTAATATTCTCCGTCCAGATCGAAGCTGCCAGCCCGTAGCGTGTATTATTTGCCAGTGCAACTGCCTCGGCAGGGGTGCGGAAGGTCGACCCGACTAGCACGGGACCAAATATTTCCTCCTGCATCAATCGGCAGGCGGGGTCGACTTCTGAAATAAAGGTGGGTGGGTAAAAGCTACCCTCACTCGGGCAATCAATTGCTGCCACGTGCCTATGACCACCCTCCTCTAGGCCCTCATCGACCAAACGTTTAATCGACTGCAGTTGCACAGGGTCGACTATGGCTCCGATATCAATCGATTTATCCATGGGATCTCCAATGCGTAATTTATCCATTCTAGAGCGCAGCTTTCGGTGAAATACCTCGGCCACTCCTTCCTGCACAAATAAACGAGATCCCGCGCAGCACACCTGCCCCTGATTGAGCCAGATTGCATCCACTAGACCTTCCACGGCGCTGTCTATGTCGGCATCGTCAAAAACGATGTAGGGCGACTTGCCTCCTAGCTCTAGAGTAATCGCTTTGCCCTGTCCCGCAATCGCTTGGCGGATATGCCGACCCACAGCAGTCGAACCTGTAAATGCAACTTTATCGACATCTGGATGGATCACGACCTGCTCGCCCACACTGCCGTTGCCGGTGAGAATGTTGACGACACCATTCGGCAAGCCTGCCTCCTGACAAATCTCGGCAAAGAGCAGCGCTGTCAGCGAAGTATACTCGGCTGGCTTGAGTACCACGGTATTTCCCATAGCCAGAGCTGGAGCGATTTTCCACGCCAACATTAAGAGCGGAAAGTTCCAGGGTATGACCTGAGCAGCCACTCCTAGCGCTTGATAATCTGGCATTTCATCCGCCATTAACACTGCAGCACCCGCATGGAAGTAAAAATGACGCGCTACTAAGGGCACATCAATGTCGCGACTTTCACGGATCGGTTTGCCGTTGTCTAGGGTCTCTAAGACCGCGAATAAACGCGAGTGCTTCTGGACCAGGCGAGCTATGGCGTAGAGATACTTAGAGCGTGCCGATCCTCCCATAGATTCCCAACCTGCCTGAGCTCCTCGAGCTGCGCTGACCGCAGCATCCACATCAGCCGTCTGCGCCTGGCATAGTTTAGCCAGCAATTCATTGTTGGCTGGGTTATGAGTCGCAAAAGATTCACGCCCTGCCGGTTTCACAAAGACGCCATTGATAAATAGCCCAAAGTCTGCACCTCGTTCCTCTATCCATTTAAGGGCCGCTGCAGAGCTTTCAGGCGCAGTGCCGTAGTCCATGGTTTCCAAAATTTTATTAACTTTCATAACTTATCCAATAGCATGGCGGTGATTGGCCGAGTAATGGCCTGATAAATGGTGTTCTAGTTGGCGCTCTATGTCGCCAAGTAAGCTTGAAGCACCAAAGCGAAACAAATCTGGCTGCAGCCAACGATCTCCTAACTCTTCTTTAATCAGTGCGAGGTAGTTGAGTGAATCCTTAGCTTTTGAAATACCTCCGGCTGGTTTGTAACCGATGTGATACCCAGTGCGTTCGTAATAATCACGGATTTGCCGAATCATCGTCAGACTAACTGGCAGAGTCGCATTGACACTCTCCTTGCCCGTCGAGGTCTTTATAAAATCCGCACCCGCCATCATACAAATTAAAGAAGCCCGCGCTACATTGCGCAAACTGCCCAGTTCACCGGTCGCTAAAATGGCTTTTACATGGGCCTCACCACAAGCAGCGCGAAAGGATTGCATTTCTTCATATAGTGCCTGCCAGTCCTGCGTCAATACATGCCGGCGAGAAATCACAATGTCGATCTCAGCAGCTCCAGCTTTGACCGATTCACCAATTTCAGCCAATCGAAGCGCGTAGGGAGACAGCCCTGCGGGGAAGCCCGTGGAGACGGCCGCCACTGGAATATTACTGCCATCCAAAGCCGCCACTGCCGCGGGAACCATCTCATGGTAAACACAAATGGCTGCGGTGTGAACTCTCTCAGAAGCGATATCTAATGCGCGCAGGAGGTCGCGGCGCACCGGCATCCGCGCCTTTCGGCACAAGCGCCGCACCCGCTGCTCGGTATCATCACCCGAAAGAGTAGTTAAGTCTATACAAGTTAAAGCTTTTAGTAACCATGCAGCTTGGTGGTTTTTCTTAATCGAACGTCGCCCAGGCAGCGTCTTGCAGCGCCGCTCAATCGCTGAGGTATTCGCTTGCACCGACAAAACCCAATCAAGGTCAAGCGGTAGTCCTGGATTACGCTGAAGTAAGTTCATGGCATTTATGTCAAGATAAATTAAAACCGGATAACAATGGGCGCTTTGCTCACGCTGGCAAGAACTGAACAAAATCGCTGATAGCTCACAGAGGTGAGCCAAGCGAACCTCCGCCCCCTACTCTAAATTCCTCCGAATTCCTACGAACTTCCTGACCCAGAATGAGCTTTTAAGACACCTTTTGTCGTAAGGCAGAAAAACCATTCGCTCGTAATCTACTGTAGTAAAAATACTTACAAATTACATTATTTTTCAGGGTGCGATACGACTCCCACCACCTCCACCGATTTTAGCCAGTGTTTATTGGACTTCTGGGCTGTTACCAAATTCTAACTTATTGAACAGCTATTTTTGCTTATTAATTTTTAATTTTTTAATAGACTTCGTTAAATCATCCCAATTAGCAAGCAAGCTACCGACTGCAAATATTGCGAGTCCGTGATGGGATGCAAAAGCTTCAAATTCGTGAAGTCCTAATTCTACTGAGATTTCCAATATGCAGGAAATCAATAGAATCCCATAAGTTATTATGCCGAGGATTGGGGATCTATTAAAATCAATCATAACTTTTTTTATTATGCACTTAAATCTTAAAAAATTAAAAATCTACGTAGGCAGTTGACGTGATACGAAATTAGATCAAGCAATAAATATACCATCTTGTTGAGTGAAGTATCTTTTAGGAGGCAATTGATATATGCATCAGCAAGTGGCTTCTATTCCAACACTGCCCAAGCAGCCTTCCCATAACAAATGAAAGTTCTATTATTAATATCGATAATATTGTTAGCAGGCTGTGCTACTCCATATAAGCAATCAGGTCTACTAGGCGGATTTAAAGAGATCAGATTATCCGATAATTCATTCAGGGTTACTTTTAATGGCAATGCCCACACATCTTCTGATAAAGCATCGAATTATTGCCTTTTGAGATGTGCAGAACTTTGCCTTCAAAATGGATATAAGTACTTTGTTCTGATTAGTGAAAATACACACATTGAGAATTCAACGCATTCATCACCTACATATGCACGAACTACGCATATCGGTCATTACAGCTATACTAGAGTGTATGGTGGTCAGACTTACAGCCACAATGTTCCAACATCTACTAATGAAATACTGTGTTTTGAAGAAAAGCCAGAAGGTTACTCTTACGACGCCTCATACATTAAAGATTCTTTTATGGAGGAGTATCAGCTAAGTAGTATGGACCAATGAGCATGAAAACAATCAGAGAAGCATTTACCAGCAGGCACCTAATCTATGTGCGCAATAGCGAGATAGCATTCAAGCGAGGCCCTGCACATGCAGCATCCCTAGAATACCCCATTTTAGCACAAAGATATTTGGTCTAGTAGACACTACGAGCCCCTTGGCTGACTGTTAGGATGTTTTCCATATAATTTGAGTTTTTCCCTCAATGTGAAACGCGAGACGCCCAGCAAGCGTGCCGCTTTAGCTTGGTTTCCATCGGATCTCTCTATTGCCATGGTATAAACTTCCCGTTCAAACTTCTCTGTTAAAATGGGTAAAGCCGCTTCAATTTCATTTGCTGCCGCACGATTAAATTCACATTCGATAATCTGTTTCAGCTGATCTTGTTTTTTAGCTAAAATTTGTGATTCCTTTATGATATTATCAAAATGTTCTACGTCGAGGGTCGTATTTTTAGAGTTTAATAAAGCCTTACTAATTACATTCTGTAACTGCCGTATATTACCTGGCCATTCAAGTTGTGTCAGATAATCAATTGCTTTCTTGGAAAAGTTTGGAGTTGCCAGACCGTACTCAGTGGCAAACTTCTGCAAAAAATAACTAACTAAATCAGGAATATCGTCTCGCCGATCCCTAAGAGGTGGAATGTTTATAGATATAACATTGAGCCTATAGAATAGATCTTCACGAAATGTGCCCTCAGAAACCATTGATTCCAAATTCCTGTGCGTAGCCGCAATTATGCGAACATCTACTGGAATGTTCTTAGAACTTCCTACGCGCTGAATTGTTTTTTCCTGTAAAACACGTAACAGTTTTACCTGTAGTGATTGATCCAAGTCGCCAATTTCATCAAGGAATATGGTACCTCCGTGCGCTTGTTCGAATCTTCCCACTCGTAACTGGCTTGCTCCAGTAAAGGAACCTTTCTCATGCCCAAAGAGTTCACTCTCTAACAAGTTCTCTGGTATCGCCGCGCAATTTACGGCTACAAATCCTTCGTGTGCACGATGACCATGCTGGTAAATTGCTCGTGCAATGAGTTCTTTACCAGTCCCGGTTTCGCCTCTGACTAGTACTGTCACTGTTTGTGAGGCAATTCTTCCTAGTTGCTTGTAAATATCACGCATAGCGCGACTTCGTCCAATTATTGTATCTTGATCACTAAATACCTCACCTATTTCAACTGGCTTAGAATTTAATCTCAGATCAATTAGCGCTTGGTTGATTGAATCAAGAAGCTCCCGTGTCGTTACTGGTAACAAAAAGAAATCATAGGCTCCTGCCTTAATGATTTCTATCGCTAAGCTACTCTTTTTATTTTCGCTGATAACAAGAATAGGAACTAAGCGCTGAGCTTTTTTTATTTTCAAAAGCACAGCTAATGGCGCCAGATCATTAAGATCACTCATTACCACAATCTCTGTCCTACAATTTTTTGAGATCAAATGGCTGTAGGCGTCATCTAGGTCACCAAAATATTCAAAGCCAGAACCCTTATGCAGTAATTTTTGGATCTGTGTGCGCAGCTCTGGGCTTAACCCAAGATATAGTAGGTTCGTTACTGGTTTAGAATTATCATCCATCTCTTTGTCTATGTCTTGTCTATAAGGGCTTACTAATTTAACCAATAGCTAATGTGGTAAGTTACTTACCACATCAAGGGAAATCATTGACCATATAGTGCAAGTAAATTTTTTATTTTTATTTTTAAATTACTGTATATCAATATTTTATAATTCACATAAAAAAATTGGCACGGTGAATGCATATGTAATTACCTCTATTAAAAATCTAACCTAAACATCATAAAATGAACAATAATATCATCAACTACCGAGGCGCAACGACTACTGCTAACGACGTAAAAGCTGGGAATCTATCTCACGCAAATTCGCTACAAAATAGTAACCCAGAACTAAGCTATCGCGGATCACATTCCGATCATGCGAGTGTAACTGCTGGAAATCAGAAACATAACGAAGATCTTCGAAGTGTTGATCCAACAATTACCTACCGTGGAGCATCTGTAAAATATTCAGAAATTCACGGATAATACTTATCTAAAATTACTAGAAGTCGCTAAGTGTTTCACTTAGCGACTTTTTTGTATTCTAAATTAAACAATTAGTTATAATTAAGGATGGTTCAGTAGTAGAAAGTCATAGCAATAGAGCTATTTTTTCATGACAGACAAGCGCCCAAATATTTTCTCTCAGAGACATAAGCTTGAAGCTTCCTCTTAACACAGAAGACAAAATTACAAATAAGCCTATTTTTAGCAGGACGAATTCGACTCCTGCCACCTCCACCATTTAAGGCCGAAAAATTCAGCGGTCTTTGACCATGGAAGAAATCTATTTAGCAGGCGGCTGCCTTTGGGGAGTCCAAGAATTCTTACGACACTTGCCGGGTGTTTGCCAGACTGAGGCGGGTCGAGCTAACGGCACACAAGCGGACACTGAGGGAGACTATGACGGCTATGTCGAATGTGTGAAAACACATTTTGATCCCAATCTAGTCACAGTTGGGGAATTAATGGCTTACCTTTTTGAGATCATTGATCCCTATAGTCTGAATCAGCAGGGCAATGATGTTGGCGAGAAATACCGAACAGGGGTCTACAGCCTGAACCCCAATCATCTCAAGCAAGCATCCGACTGGATCGCGCAGCGTCCCGATTCAGCAAAGATCGTGGTCGAGGTGCGCCCACTCACCCACTACCTACGAAGCGACAAAGCACATCAGGATCGGCTGACTCGATGCCCGTACGACATCTGCCATTTGTCCAATGAACTCCTGCATAAATACAAAAAATAGCTCGAGTCCATTTCAAGATGCACCCTTGAGGTCTGACTTCAATCGCAGCAGTTATTTCCTCCAATAGGGACTCGCTGTAAGGCTAGTTTTACAAAACAGATTCTCGACATAGTAAAGCATAAGCCTAGTTTCTCACATCTTTTTACTATGAAACCAGCTACAAAGCCAAATCGTCCTTTCTTTTCATCCGGTCCTTGCTGCAAGCGCCCAGGCTGGTCGCTCGACTCACTCGGCGGCTCGCTCGTCGGTCGCTCGCACCGCGCGAAACCTGCTAAGGCACGTATCGAAGAAGTCATCGAAAAATCCACCTCCATCCTTGGGCTGCCCGAGGGCTACGTCTGTGGGATCGTGCCGGCCTCGGACACGGGCGCGGTCGAGATGGCGATGTGGTCGCTACTTGGCCAGCGAGGGGTTGAAATGTGCGCTTGGGAATCTTTTGGTTCTGGCTGGGTCACGGATGTGATTAAACAGCTCAAGCTAGAAAACGTAAGGAATCACGAGGCCGACTACGGCCTGCTACCTGATTTCTCAAAGGTAAACTTTGATAACGATGTGGTCTTCACTTTCAACGGTACGACCTCAGGTGTGAAACTGCCTAACCTCGACTTCATTCCAGCCGACCGCAAAGGCCTCACTATCTGCGACGCCACTTCGGCGGTCTTCGCGATGGATATCGATTTTAACAAGTGCGATGTGGTGACTTGGTCTTGGCAAAAAGTAATGGGAGGCGAAGGTGCCCACGGCATGATCGTGCTAAGCCCGCGCGCAATTGCCCGCCTTGAAAGCTACACCCCAGCTTGGCCACTGCCAAAGATCTTCCGTATGACTAAGGGAGGTAAACTAATTAAGGGCATTTTCAGTGGTGCCACCATCAACACGGTCTCCATGCTCTGCGTGGAAGATGCGGTCGACGGTCTACGCTGGGCGGAAAGTATAGGCGGCCTACCCGCGCTGATCGAGCGCTCGGATACCAATCTCAAGGCCATCGCTGATTGGGTGGCCAAGACTGATTGGATCGATTTTCTCGCGGAAAATCCCGCTACGATCTCCAACACATCGATCTGCCTTAAAATCACAGCCGATTGGTATCAAGCACTCCCTGCCGAAGAGCAAGGCGCCAAAGCTAAAGCGCTGGTCAGTCTACTCGACCAGGAAGGTGTCGGTTACGATTTCGGCAGTTACCGCGATGCGCCCCCAGGGCTACGTATCTGGGGTGGTGCTACGGTCGACACTACCGACATCGAGGCGCTGCTGCCATGGCTAGATTGGGCCTTTGCTGAGATTCAAAAATAGGTCGTTTTACTCGGCTAGCAAACCGGAGCTTTTCCCACCTTTGTCGTCTTTATTGAAGCGCATGGAAAGTAAGGTGGAGACTCCCTTTTCTGGCATGGTCACACCGAAGACGGTATCCGCATTTGAAATTGTGCGCTTGTTGTGCGTAACGATGAGGAACTGTGACTTATTAGTGAAGCCATGTAAGGTCTCACAGAAGCGGCCGATATTCGCATCGTCGAGTGCGGCGTCGATCTCGTCGAGCACACAAAAGGGACTGGGCTTGACCATGTAGATCGCGAAGAGCAACGCGACGGCAGCCATCGTGCGTTGACCACCCGAGAGAAGTGTCACGCTTTTAAGGCGAGTGCCTGGGGGCCGTGCAATGATCTCGATACCAGACTCCAGTGGGTCGTCGGAGTCAACGAGTTGAAGGTCAGACTCGCCGCCTCCTGAGATCTTCCCGTAGGTGAAAGCGAAGTTTTTCTTCACTTGTTCAAAGGTATCTTTAAAGAGGGTTTGCGAGGTTTCGTTGATCTCGTCGATCGTTTGAACCAGCTTGTTCTTCGAGTTCCAGAGGTCTTCGCTTTGACCTTTAAGGAAGTCGTGGCGCTCTTTCAGATCGGTGTATTCACTGATCGCGTCGAGATTGACGGGGCCCATGTTGGCGATACGGCCTTTAAGTTCACTGACTTCTTCTTCGATCGTCGACCACTTAGTGACATCCATTCCGGCGAGCTCTTCCTCTGTGGGATCGCGTCGCTCGTGTTTGGGGCGGGCGGCGAGCTTATCGGGGTCGTCCATGTCGTCGAGATTGAGGCGTTTCTCAAACTCGACGTTGCCCTCCCAAAGCTCAGTCTTCCAATCGACTTTCGAGAGGTCTGCTTGATATTCGTCTTGGGCATTACTTTGGATGAACCCGAGCTGCGAACGCTCTTCTGCAAGGCGAATCTCTAACTTAGTTAATTCTTGATCAAAGCTCCGATTCTCGCTACGGCGACCTGAGAGGCCGTCGTCAATCTCGGTGATGGTTTTGTCGATCCCCTTGAGCTGTTCGCGATCTTTAGTCAACTCATCCGTAGCGATGATTAAAGTCTTTGCGAGCTCCTCACTCTTACTCACTTCGTTTGCACCTGACTGCTTGAGCGCGACAATTTGCTCGTTGATCGTGTCGATCTCCTGGTTGCGGCGGAGGATGCGGTGCTGCAGATTAGCAGTCTCGCGTTGAACCTCGCCGAGGGCACGATCGGCGGACTCTAGGCGCTGCTTCTTCTCGGCAAGTTCAAGTCGTACGTCGGCCAGAGCTTCGCGCTTGTGATCACGGTCTTCGCGGGCGCGATCAATCTCGGCTTCTAAATCAATACCCCCTTGGCGCTCGTCTTTGAGCCCTTTCTCTGCTGCAGCCAGTTCTTCTTTGGCAGTTTCGAGCTCGGTGATTGAGTCGCCATGCTTGGCATCAAGGCGAGCGACTTCGTCTTCTGCCTGCGTGCGGTTACGGGCGTTGTGTTCGATCTTCTGAGTCTGATTACGTTCCTCGGTTACAAGCCCAGATACTTCACTGGCAAGTTCGCTCTGGCGCTTTCGTTGCTCTTCGACATTGGCCTCTGCAGTGTTGCGACGTTCGTCAAGACCGTTCGCTTGTTCGCGAAGTGCATTGAGCGCTTTGCGCTCCGCTTCAATCTCCTTGCGCAGGCGACGAATCTCGGACTCGCGCTCGAGCACGCTCGAAGATTTCTTACCCGTGCTGCGTCCACCATGAATGAGACCACGGCAGTCAATGATCTCACCACTGCGGGTCGCAACGAGGAGGAAGTCGAAGTCTGGATTCGCTTTCCAGAATTCGATAAATTGGTCGAGACTGTCGGCGAAATAGCAAGCCGTGAGTAAACGCTCGACTGGACTCTGCAAGTCTGGGTTCCGCGTGGTAACAACGGACCGTGCGGTAACAAGACCAGGGGGTAAGTCGATAGCATCGCCCGCAGTGGCAGGCGGGAGATCAATCTGCAAGCAGGCGCGACCGAGGAAGTCGGCATCGAGCTTAGCGATGACTGAGAGTGTTTTGGTAGAATCACCAATGTAAAGCGCGTCTGCAGCCGAACCGAGTAAAGTTTCAAGCGCGGTGGTATAGATACTTTCTACGGTCAGCTCTTTCGAAATAATGGAGACGCTGCCCTTAGAAACGACCTCGTTCAGTTTGTCGCCAAGGATGGCTTTGGCGCCCTCACCGAAGCCTTCGAATTTCGCTTGAAGATCTTCGAGCACGTTGAGCTGAGCGGTCTTTCGCGCGATGCCGCGGTCTTGTTTTTGAATTTGCTCTTGTAGATTGCGGAACAGCGTCAATATCTCTCGCGAATCGCTACGGGCTTTTTCAACAGCTCCTTCACTGGCGACTTGCTCGGCGCGGCGCTTTTCGAGTAGGCGCTTAATCTCCTCGAGCCCTTGTTCCAGAATAGCGACCTCTTCTTTCAGCTCGATCGCGCGCTCTGTGAGTGAAGCATGCTTAACTTGATAAGTCTTTAGGTCTACTTCCAGTGTGGTGCAGCGAGAGCGGGCGCGGTTTATGCGGTTCTCGGCAGTGAGCACATCTTGACGGAGCTTTTGTAGCGCGCCCTCCATCTCGCCGAGCCTCTCCTGTGCAACGATGAGCTCATTATTACGCTCACCGAAAATACGATCAGAATCGTCAACTACGCCCAACTGCATCTGCTTATTTTCGGATTCGTCCTTGGCGCGGCTAGCAAGCTCAGATTTTTGGGTTTCAAGGTCGACGATCTCTTTTTGGTATTCGCCGATACGCGCTAACATGTCTTTTGAGCGAATGGTCGCGAACTCAGACTGGTTATCGGCGTTCTCTCTTTCGGAGCGGAGATTATAAACACGCTGTTGAAGCTCTTCCATCTTTTGGAAAAGACCAGCACGCTCTGCTTTTTTCTCCATCAAGATCGATTCGTCTCGCTCGAGCGTGCCAGTGCGTTTCTCGACCTTCTCGCGGAGCTCAGTGGCGCGCTCTGCAACCTCGTTGATCGACTGGTTTAGATAAGAATAACGATAAGCGCTAAATGCGAGGTCAAGGTGCGTGAGGCGGTGCTTGATCCGCTGGTAGCGTAGCGCCTTGCTCGCCTGACGCTTAAGCGAACCAATCTGACGGGAAACTTCCTCGATCACGTCGGTCACACGGGCTAGATTGGCATCGACAAGCGCCAACTTGTTGAGCGCTTCTTTCCGCTGCACCTTGTATAAAGTGATTCCAGCGGCTTCTTCAAAGATGGTGCGTCGCTCGGAAGGGTTGGTCGATAGAATCTGGTCAATCTGACCTTGTAGCATGAAAGAGTAGGAAACACGCCCTACCCCTGTATTAGCAAAGAGTCGTTGAATGTCTTTGAGGCGGGAGGCTTTACCGTTGATGAAGTAATCACTGCTGCCGTCTCGGGTCACGCGGCGAGTAATCGCGACTTCGTTGAACTGTGTCCCGAGCTCGACCTCGCAATCGGTAAAAGTCAGCGTGACCTCACATGTGGGCAGTGCTTTGCGCTTGTCAGTACCCTCGAAAATGACGTCTTGCATGGAGGCACCACGCAGAGCCTTGGCGCTTTGCTCTCCGAGCACCCAGCGGATCGCATCGACGATATTACTCTTACCGCAACCATTAGGACCCACCACGGCGGTCACTCCTTTGCGGAGGTCTAAACGTGTGCGGTCGGCAAAACTCTTAAAGCCACTAATGACGATCTCTTTGAGATACATATTTTAGAAAATGGTGCAATTACTAGGGTATAAACGACACACAACAAAGTGCCTAAGAACGCCTCGCAACTCTAAAAGCCGACTTAATACGAGCGCTCGCCATAGAGAGCCGTACCGACACGAATTTGAGTTGATCCAGCAGCGATGGCTAGCTCAAGATCACCCGTCATTCCCATGGATAACTCTGGCAGTGGCACCGCAAAGCGCTCCGAAAGTGTGTCTCGAAGCTCTCGCAGACTGTTAAAGGCTGCACCCGCTACCTGAGGGTCGTTGTCGAGCGGCGCAATCGTCATGAGCCCATCGACCTGCAAATTCGGCATCTTGAGAGCAGCTTCGAATACCGAAGGAAGCTCTTCTTCTGCAAATCCATATTTGTTTGGGTCTTTACCCGTATTGCACTGGAGCAGGATGGCTAACTTTTTGCCCTGCTCACTCGCGAAACGATCTAAGCGGCGCAAAAGTTTGAGCGAATCGACTGACTGAATACGATCAAAGGTCGCTACGGCATCCTGCGCCTTGTTGCTCTGCAAATGCCCAATTAGCTCCCATCGCACCTTGTCGGTGCATGAGCCGCGCTTATCCGAAGCCTCTTGCACGCGGTTCTCACCCACTGCCTTTAATCCACTGCGCACAGCATAGTCGATCGCCTCTACGGGATGATTCTTCGTGACTGGCAGCAAGGAAACGGTGCTTTCCGGCCGGCCGCTCACCTTACACGCTCGCGCCACTCGTGCTCGAACCACCGATAAGTTTTCTTTAAATTCAGGATAGTTAATCATTAGAAGCTCAGAAATAACTCTAAGAGAGAACCTAGCATTAGTTTTGCTTAAATTGACCTTGAGAATTCATTAAATATATTTATACAACATAAACATGCACGTAGAAAATTTTAAAATATTCTCTGACTTAGTTGAAAGCGAGAGCTTCTCACGCGCAGCCAAACTTAATGGCATTACACAATCTGCGGTAAGCCAACAATTGCGAGCGATGGAGAAGCATTTCAGCATCTTAATTGTAGATCGCAGCCAAAAGCAATTTCGACTCACAAGAGAAGGGCAAAAACTCTACGAATCTGCGAAAGAAATTCTCCACCTCTATGAAAAGCTAAATAGTGAGCTTCAAGAGATGAAAAAGGTGATTAGTGGCACGATTCATATCTCAACTGTTTATAGCATTGGTCTCCATGAGTTGCCGCCCTACGTGAAAGCCTTTTTGTCGAAATACCCAGAAGTTAACATTCGTGTTGAGTATCGTCGTGCTAACAACGTCTACGAAGACATTTTGACCAATTCGATAGATCTCGGTCTCATCGCATACCCACAAAATCACAAGCAATTGGAAGTGCTCCCTTTCCACGACGATATACTCATACTAGTAGTCAGCCCCGAGCATCCATTGGCGGGGAAGAGCAACATCACATTGCAAGAAATCGCCGATCAAAAGTTTATAGGTTTTGAGCCTGACATTCCGACACGTAAGGCGACTGACCAGATTTTCAAAGACGTAGGCATCGAGATGCATCCAGTTATGGAATTTGACAACGTCGAAACAGTGAAACGCGCTGTCGAGATCAACGCAGGTATCGCTATTCTTCCGCAAACCACCGTGACGCGCGAAGAAGCACAGGGACTACTCAAGGTGATCAAATTCAAGGACAAGATTTACAAACGGCCACTTGCGCTCATTCATCGCAAAGGTCGTGCCCTCACACCTGCAATGAAAAAGCTGATTGACCTGCTGACTTCGAAAGACCTCAACCGCCTTGAAAACGACGTGGGAGGCAATCAAGGGTCGATAGCGTAAAAAATAGCAGGTTTAACCATGCTTACGGTCACCCAAAGCTGGAGCTAGCTACTCTGACACTGCACCACGACGATACTGTGTGTAGCCATTTTTTAACGAGCTATACGGATCAATTGAGCTACCCTTGAGTTGCTTGTAACGCTCAATGATCTGGGGACTACGTGAGATGTAATCAGCACTAAACGTAGCGAATTGCCATTCCCACTCCCAATCGTCGATCATACTAAAAGGCTCTTTGATCGGATTAATCGCTCGGTCGCCGAAAAGACCAGCTAGGTCTCGTAGATTAGATGGCCCAAAGAAAGGCAACACTAGGTAAGGTCCTTCGCCAATTCCCCACGCACCAAAAACTTGACCGACATCTTCAGACTCGATGGGAGCAAGGCTCTCGTAATCATCCGCAGGTGTCAGAATGCCCACAATACCGACAGTACTATTGATCGCGAAGCGGCCAGTCTCGATCCAAGCCCCTTTAAAGCGGCCTTGCAGGAGGTTCGACGCAAGCCTAACCGGGTAACGAAGGTTGTTAAAGAAATTGCTAGCGCCCTCTTCCACTGTATCTGGTGTGATCGCCGTGTAAGTATCCACCAATGGCTGAAGAGTATTGGAAAAAACGTAATCGTTATACTTGAAGATGAAGCGATTCACACTTTCAAAAGGGTCATAGACGCCCGCACTCTCATCGAATTCTTCGTAGAAGAATGCTTCGTCCTCTGTTAGCTTACCGTCTTGGGCGGTGAGATTCGTTACGCTGAGCAGCCCAATGAGGCAAGCCCAAGCAAGTGGTCTCTTAAATTTTTGTGTCTTCATTGATTTCATCTTTAGCGAGTAAATCTTTAAGTCGAGCAATCAAGTCGGCACCACTCCCCTTACGAAAATGATCGTCAATTTGTCCGCGATAGTTAGAACTCATGCTGACATTTTCCGCAACAATGTCGTAAATTTGCCAGCCAGAATCCATCTGTCTTAAGCGATACAGGATGTAATAGGTCTTCATGTCTAAGACCATTGTGGATTCAATCTCAATGCGAGCCTTACCAATCTCAGTAAGCTCACCGAACGTTACCGATGGGCGATCTTTACCTTCTAGGCCTGTCACATATGCCTTAAGCACCAATTGTTTGACCAGTTCCAATACTTCAAGCTGCTCTTGCTCGTTCATGCGTCGCCAATTTTTGCCGATGGCATAGCGGATCATCACATCCAAATCGTAGCTGGATTCGATCTTCTCACGCACTTGAGCCTGTTTTTCATTGGCGGAGAGGCTCGCATGGGTCTGTGAATAGATCACATCCAAGGTCGCATCGATCATTCCCTGAAGCTTTTCTTTTTGCAGCTCCTGAGCCGAGACAGAAACCACCAAAAGTAGCCCTAAGACCAAGTATGCCTTATAAGAGAGAAATTTCATAGCAATTAGATAGACTTATTCTGCCTTCTCGTCAATTCCTCCGAGTGCGAATCGGCTAATCAAACTCTCTATATCGAGAGCGGACTCGGTATCCACAATCTCATAGCCTGGCTCCATCGGAAAGCCACCACCAGGTGATAAATCAATAAATCGATCGCCGATCAACCCGGCGGTCTTAACAGAGGCGATCGTGTCTTCGTCCAATTCGAGGCTATTCGGTAGCTCCAGCGTGACGATGGCGTCGAAGAACTCGTCCAATACCACATCTTTCACTGTGCCAACACGCACACCGGCGATCTCCACTCGGCTACCGGGATTCACCCCACTCGCGCTGCTGAAGCGTGCGGTCACTGTATAGCTATCGCTTCCAAAAAACCGTGCACTACCCACCTGGATGGCGAGATAGAGCACTGCGGCCAGACCAAAGAGGACAAAAGAGCCCACGAGAAATTCAATGCTTCGATTCTTCATAACTTATTCATTCGCTCCATTCATTAATGAGGACTTACGACCATAATTGGCCTTGCTCAAAAAACCCGACAGCGCCGACTGCGCATCCGTGTTCAACTCCTCTGGTTTTCCAAAAAATTTAATTTGCCCCTCGTCCAACCAAGCCACCCGATCACTGATCTCAAAGACCTCTGGTATATCGTGACTAACCAGTAGGGCTGTAAATCCAAAGCGCTCACGATAATCTGCGATCATTTCAAATACACTGAACTTACGCTCAGGGTCAAGCCCTGTGGTCGGCTCGTCAAAGAGCACCACTTGCGGCTTCGTGATCAGCGCACGCCCCAGAGCCACTCGCTTCTTCATCCCTCCCGAAAGTTCGCCCGGGTAGCGATCCGCCGAATCGCTCAATTCCAAATGCACCAGCATTTCGTCGACCCGCTCTTGAATCTCAGCCTTATTCAGCTTCGACGCCTCGCGTAGAGGTAGCGCCACATTTTCAAATGCCGTCAGCGAATCAAAGAGCGCATTATTCTGAAACATATAACTAAAAGATACACCGGCATCGCTTTGCGCAGTACGGCGGCTTTGCGAAATCGCTTGGCCGTCCAGTTCGATTGTGCCTGCGTCTGGCTGCAACAGATTGGCGATGCACTTTAATAACACCGACTTGCCGATCCCGCTTTTACCTATGATCGTCGTGACTGAGGCCGCCGCCACATCGAGGTCGATGCCGTCAAGCACGCGCTTGTCACCAAAATGCTTTTTCAATCCACGAATCTTTAAAAAACTATCCATGCTACATGAGGAAAGAAGTGATTAAATAGTCTGCCGCCAATACTGTGACGCTTGACCAGACAACTGCCCGAGTGGCCGATTCGCTCACCCCCCGCACACCGGGGAAGGATGCTTTCCGGTGGGTATTGTAACCACGATACGCGCAGATTGAAATAGTAAGCAGTCCGAAGACAAGAGCCTTGATATAGCCGCCCTGCACATCTGCCCAAGTCACACTCTCAAAGACACGGTTCCAGTAAACACCCGAGTCCACATTGAGCAGCACCGAGCCAGTCAAATAGCCGCCAAAGATACCGATCAAATCAAAAATCGCCGTCAAAATCGGGAAACAAATCAAAGTCGCCACTAGTCGCGGTCCTACCAGAAATCCGAGTGGATCAATGCTCATGGTCTGCAAAGCATCGATTTGCTCATCATTACGCTGAATACCCAGCTCCGAAGCCATCGCCGAGCCAGCTTGCCCCACTACCATCAGCGCTGTGAGCACAGGCCCCAATTCACGGATCAGCGAGAGTGCGACCGCAGTACCCAAGGCAGACTCAGCGCCAAATTTAACCAGCGTATAATAGAGCTGCAGCCCCATGACTAAGCCCGTAAAGAGCCCCACCGTGGCAATGATTGGGAAACATCGCACCCCAATCTCGTGGATTCCTAGGGTCAATTTGACCAAGCGACTACGCTGCGCAAAGAAGCCACGTAAAGCCCCCCAGCCAAAGAGAGAAATCTCCCCTAAGTCAAAAACCACACTCATTGCCGAGCGTCCAAGCGTGCGTATCATAATGTAAAAATCCGATTTGTAAGAAGCTGACCTATTTTATGCCATACATACCCCAAAGAAGGGAAGCCGAAACATCTAAAACAACGAGCCCACAAAGGATGGATGCTAGGCAGGTGAGCTAATAGCGATTTTGAGGAACTGCCTAACAAACATGCCAAACCCAGTTACAAGAGCGGAATTAGATTTCTGCGAAATGGTATGGGCGGAGGGACTTGAACCCCCGACCGTCGGTTTAGAAAACCGATGCTCTATCCAGCTGAGCTACACCCACATCGACATACCTAAGTTGGTGAAAGAACTCGAACTGGCAAGAAAATCTAGCAATGGGAATCAAGTTTGCGGTTTAAGAATATGCAGACTGGATAAATTTGGAAATCCACCCTTTCCTAGCGCTTTTTACCGCTTTTATTGTGAGCGGCTTTGACTTGGGTAATGCGTTTACGGCGTTCGGGGTGTTTGGTATCCATTTTAGCGGCATCAGGACCCATCTTCCTTATGCGAGCTTTGTTTTGAATAGTGTCGCTCTGACGCGGCACGTTTTCACCTTCGCCCTCTTCGTAGCGGCGTGCTTTGCCGACGAGGTCAAACCTGACAGGGCAACCACTCAGTCGGAACTCATGGATGATAGCCTTTTCCAAATAACGGCGATAGCCGGGGTCGAGACGCTCGACTCGGTTACAAAAGAAGCGGATGCGTAGCGGACGGGAGCCTGTCTGCACGGCGTAGAAAACTTTAAATCGTTTTGTGCCGACAATCTTGGGCGCGCGGGCTTCAAAAAGTTTTTCAATGAGATTGTTCAGCTTACCAGTGGGCAGCTTCATGTCGAGGGTGGCTTGTATACTCGCAGCGGCGTTCAGCATCGACTCGATCTCAAATCCCGTCACTGCAGAGACGAAGAGCACAGGGGGATTCGGTAGAAAGAACATCTCTTTGCGCAGCGACTCTTCGTAGCTTTTTAGGAAATGTTTTAGGTTTTTGAAGCCATCGATGGGATCATGCGTCCAACGGTCTATAATTAAGTCCCACTTGTTGACCACGATGACGAGGGCGCGTCCGGCATCAAGGATGTCGCCAGCAAGGGCTTGATCTTGCTTGGTCACACCATCGACCGCATCGATCACAAGGAAGGCGACATCCGACCGATCTAAGGCGGCTTGAGTGCGCACGGTGGAGAAGTATTCGACGGGGCTATCGACCTTGCGCTTCATGCGCAGGCCTGCGGTGTCGGCGAGTCGGAACTTAATGAGTTCGCCATCTTTATGTTGGTAGTCGAGGTCGAGCTCTACTGAGTCGCGGGTGGTGCCTGGGACATCACTTACAATGAGGCGAGTGGATTTGAGCAGGCGATTACCAATAGACGATTTGCCGACATTGGGACGCCCGAGCAGAGAAATCCGGATGCGATCCGTCTGATCGGCCTCGCTACCTTTAGGCTTTGGACCTAACTTTTCGTCGATGGCGGCTTCGAGCTCAGTGATACCACGACCGTGCTCAGCGGAGACGCAAAAGGGTTTGCCAAGACCGAGGCGGATAAATTCATCGGCCAAGCCTTCGTTTTCTTCGAGGTCGACTTTGTTGGGTACCAAGAGCACATGTTTTCCGTAGCGGCGGAGCTTTTGCGCGACGATCTCGTCCAGATTAGTAATGCCCTCGCGGACATCGACGACGAAAAGAATAACGCTGGCTGCTTGGATGGCGAATTCGACCTGCTCTTCAGCCGCGACAGAAATCTTCTTAGAGGTCATCTCGATCTCCATGCCGATACCACCGGTATCAAGCAGCACGTAGTCATCGCGCACTTCGGTGGAAATCAGGTCACGGGTGACTCCGGGCATATCATGGACAATGGACATACGCTTTCCGCAAAGCCGATTAAAGAGACGGCTTTTCCCTACATTAGGGCGCCCGACTAGGGCGACGGTTCTGGATGGATCGATCATTTTTAAAGAATTTAGCAGTCAGTAGCTAAGAAACTACTCTAAGATCATATTTCGTAGGGTGCTTTACTTGTAAAGACCGCCGAGGCTAAGTGCTTGTTCTCTACGGGAGTGACAAGTTGCGCCTCTACGTTTAAATAGAGTTCATGTACCGCTCAATACGGTCGGTAGCTTCTAGAATACGTTCGTAGCTAGTAGAGAAGCTAGCGCGGACGAAGGCTGCGCCGCTAGGGCCAAAAGCAGTACCCGGAACGACGGCGACTTCCTCTTGATCGAGGAGTCCTTTGCAAAAGCTGAGAGAGTCGAGACCAGTGGACTGGATTGATGGGAATGCGTAGAAAGAGCCTTTAGGCGAGTGGCAATCAAGGCCGGCTTCGTTGAAACGACGCACAATGAGATCGCGACGTTTATGATAGGCGTCTTTCATTTTGGCGACAGCTGGTGCCCCGTTTTTGAGCGCTTCGATCGCAGCTTCTTGTGAGAGTATGGGCGCACAGAGCATGCTATACTGGTGCACCTTCATCATGGCTTCGATCAGTGATTGAGGACCACAGGCATAGCCAATGCGGAAGCCTGTCATGGCATAGGCTTTAGAGAAGCCGTGCAGGAAGATTGTACGCTCTCGCATACCTGGCAGCGATGCAATACTGGTGTGTTCGCCCTCAAAAGTAAGCTCGGAGTAGATCTCGTCACTAATGACTAGAAGGTCTTTCTTGATCGCAAATTTAGCGAGGCGCTCGAGCTTAGCGCGTTCAGTCACACCACCTGTTGGGTTGGTGGGGAAGTTGAGCATGAGCACTTTGCAGCCTGGCTCCCAAGCGGCTTCGACACGCTCGGGATCGATGCCAAATTGATCTTCAGCCGAGGTGCCCACGGCGATGGGTTGGGCGTGCGCAAGCACGATGCTCGGGCTATAGGAAACGTAGCAAGGTTCGTGGTAGAGGACTTTATCCCCAGGATTGAGTACAGCGCGAAGTGCAATGTCCAAAGCCTCAGAGACGCCGACCGCAACGAGCACATCTGTCTCCGGGTGGTAACCGATGCTAAAATTGTTTTCCACGTAAGTGCTGATCTCGCGGCGCAGACGGATCAGTCCGAGATTATCGGTATAACTGGTCTTACCCTTTTCGAGAGCGAAAATAGCGGCCTCGCGGATGTGCCAAGGCGTAACGAAGTCTGGCTCACCGATACCCAGCGAAATTGCCTGCGGCATAGCCGCGACAATCGCAAAGAAATCGCGAATACCCGAACGAGGCAGACCTGCTACATGGTCTGCCACAAAATGTTGACCCTTATCACTCATTAGGGACTGACCGCGGGTTTGTCTTCGCCATCAAGGGGCGAAAGGAGTAGGTGCCCCTGCTCTTTGTAAGCACGCAGCATAAAATGAGTGGCAGTCGAGAGCACACCCTCGACGCTAGCAAGACGCTCAGAAACAAATGTGGCAACTTCGCGCAGATCGTTACCCACGGCAAATACGAGCAAATCGTAAGCACCTGACATAAGGTAGCAGGACTCGACCGCGTCAAAACGTGCAATGCGGCTAGCCAAGCGATCAAAGCCTCCATCGCGCTCAGGGCTGATCTTGACCTCAATGACCGCGCGAACGACAGCTTCTTGTGCGCGTTCAGGATTGAGTACGGGGCGCCAACCGAGGAGTATCTCTTCAGCTTTCAGACGGGTTAATTCGGCGTCGATCTCAGACTCGGGCAGGCCGAGAATCTGCGCCATTTGGGCAGTATCGAGACGCTCACCTTCGAGGAGCAATTGGAGGACGGAACTCATAAGCGCTTGAGTAAAGGCGGAATTCTCCAAAAAAGCAAATAACATTCTCACTCTGGATTTATCCGCGTATTATCCAATTTGAAGCTGGGGCTTTTGAATTGTAATGCCGCTAGTCCTCTAAAAAACCTCGGATACTTAACCAAGCCTGTTCGCCACCATCTTCTAAAATATAATGCCCGTGATTCTGGTAAACAACCGACTCTGCATTAGGAAAAAACTCCTTAAACCGCTCATAAAACCGCATGCTGAAGCAAAAGTCTTTGGCACCCCAGACTAGTTGGATTGGTTTATCAGCAATCTTAGCGAGTCCCTCTTCAACTTCAGTTAAGGTCTGGAAAGTACGATGCGACTCTCGCAAAGGGATGTCTTTAACGAAGTTCCATACCGCTACACGATCTGCCCATGAGCGATATGGCCAGAGCAGGCCCCGCTTCACGACAGGCTTGAGCGGAGTCTTCACAGACATGACCGCAGCAGGCCCTGCAAAGCCGTTCATTGCTCGGATTACAAACTCGCCGATAAGGGGCAGTTTGAGCGCAGCGATGCGAAACGGAATAAGTTTCGAGCGGAAAGCTCCGGTGTTCAATAAGACGAGTTTGTTTAGAGCCTCTGGCCGACGCCCCGCCAAACCACAACCGATCGCCCCGCCCCAATCATGGACGACTAGGCTGAATTGGTCGATTCCGAGATGGTCTAGCAAACTTTCGACATCCTCGATCCGCTGAGCCAAGGTATAATTATAATCCTGAGGTTTATCGGAAAGCCCGCAACCAACATGATCAGGTACGATGCAACGGAAGCCAGCCTGCACCATAACTTTGACCAAATTACGAAAATAAAAAGACCATGTCGGATTACCATGCAGCATGACCACTATAGGCCCTGTGCCTTCGTCGATATAATGCATTGTCGCACCATTGATCAGAGGCAGCGTATTGCTAGCAAAAGGATATTCGATCCGCACATCGTGCGGCAATTCACTGGCTCGTGTGATACTCACACCGTGGGCCACTCCACAGCCATCATAATACTGCTCAAACCACTGCCAATTCCTAGTAACGCCACCCTTTGGCCTACACAGAAGGCTCCTTGCTCCATCGCAGTTGCCAGTGTAATCGGGCACGAAACTGAACCTACATTACCCAGCGTTTCAAAAGTAGTAAAGTCTTTGGCCAGATCGAGGCCCAGCGCTTTAAAAAGTTCGCGCGAATGCGCCTTGCCAACTTGGTGGGTAATGATTCGGTCAGGCGTATCCACAGTCCAATCAGTTGCCGCTACAAATTGCGCCCATGCACGGGTGGCAACACCGATACCAGCGAACAAGAGCTCCTCCGAGTCGGTAAGCATCTCAAGGGCGTCGCCCGCACTGTCACCTTGGCAAAGTTCATTGTGCGAGCTGTCTGTCTCAACGACCGCTGCAGTCATCAGCGGACACGAACTTAACGCGAGGTCTTTGCGGCATAATACTGCCGAAACCGCACCTGCACCTATGGTGAGATTTGCGAAATAGGGTTTGATCGATTTCCGAGTCAGCTCGGGTAGGAGCAATTGCTGAAGTGTATTTTCGACGAGCGGCCGACCATTCTCCCCCGAGCAAATTAATGCACGGTCGATCTGACCGCTCTCAATCATACTGCCAGCGATCACCATCGCATTGAGAAAGCCGAGGCAAGCATTGGATACATCAAATATCTGTGTCTTACCCGAAAGTTTGAGTAGTCCATGCACATAAGCCGCCGTGGCCGGCTCTAGACGGTCACGGCAAACCGCTGAGTGGATCAACAAATCGATCTGCTCACGATCAAAAGAAGACTTGGCCAAAGCCGCCTCCCCTGCCTGTGCTGAAGCCGCCGAAGCAGGCGTGCCCGCAGGATAGAAACGGCGCTCCTTAATTCCCGTCATTAACTCCAGTCGCCCCTCAGGCAAGTGCAAGCGCTCATAAACAGTTGCCAGCTTGGCTTCCAAATCAGCCGATGTCCAAACCTCCTCAGGGAGCTCATAAGCTATCGATTCAATGGCTACATTATTAAATTTCACAGCTCTGGAGATATGCGACGCATCCAAGCTTGCGAGTGAAAAGTTCAAATAATGGATACCCAGTAAATTTGTTTACTGCCGCCTATCTATTCGACAATGTATGCCTAAGGCTCTGCATCGCCTTTTCCAATTTTCCCAATTTTAATTCTGGAATGCTCGGAAATCCTCGTAGATTCTGTTTCTTTACGTTAAATACAACCCATCAATGAGCGAACAACGATCCCCACTATCCAGCTTCCAAGAAATCAAAGACTGCATTGCCGAAGTCGTCGTTGGTCAGGACGCACTGATTGACCGTCTATTGTTAGCGCTTGTCTGCAATGGTCATGTATTACTGGAAGGTGTCCCAGGCGTCGCTAAGACATTGACTGCCAGTAGCCTCGCACGATCTATCCATGCGAAATTTAGCCGGATTCAGTTCACCCCCGACCTACTCCCAGGCGACTTGACTGGAACACTTGTTTACGACCCAAAGGCCCATACATTCACTCCCGAAAAGGGCCCTATCTTCACAAATCTTTTGCTCGCTGATGAAATCAATCGTGCTCCCGCCAAAGTCCAAAGCGCACTCCTTGAAGCGATGCAGGAGAAACAAGTGACGCTCGGCAAGGAAACCTTCGACTTGCCTCAACCATTCCTTGTGCTAGCCACGCAGAACCCGATCGAGCAAGAAGGCACCTACCTTCTTCCCGAAGCGCAAGTCGACCGTTTTATGTTCAAATTGAAAGTCGGCTATCCGACAATGGACGAGGAGCACATCGTAATGCAGCGCATGGCTAGTCCTCAGCCAACGCTGACGGTTGATCCTGTTCTCACAATTGAGACCCTGATGGAGCTGCGTGAGCAACTAGGCAAGGTCTTCATTGACCCAAAGGTCGAACGCTACATCCTGCGTATTGTCGATGCCACTCGCAAGCCCGCCAAGTACGATCTCGATATTGGTCGTTATCTTCGGTTTGGCGCATCGCCTCGAGCTAGCATTTACCTTTCACTAGGTGCACGCGGGCAAGCCCTCATGTCCGGTCGCGACTACACTACCCCGCAAGACGTGAAAGATGTCGCCCACGATATTTTGCGCCACCGTATTGCCATTTCGTATCGCGCTGAGGCCGAAGGCCTCAACTCCGACGATCTACTCGACACCCTACTCAAGCAGGTGCCGATCACTGAAGCTTAAACTAGCCCGCTGTCGGACATGCTCGACCACATAGCACATCGCCTCAACCTACTTGAGCTTAAGTGTCGACGCCCCGTCGAACACGTGCTCGCGGGCGAATATCAGTCAGTTTTCCGAGGCCGTGGACTCGAGTTTGAAGACGTACGCGCCTACCAACACGGTGATGATGTCCGCGCAATGGACTGGAAGGTCACCGCGCGCACCGGTAACCCGCACATTAAACGTTACATCGAAGAGCGCGAACAAGTCGTCTATCTCCTCGTAGATGTCTCTGCCTCAATGCGCCACGATAATTCAGGGAACAAGCGTGAAACACTGACCGAACTCTGCGCCCTAATCACCCTCGCCGCCATCAAGAACCAAGACCGCGTTGGCCTCATTCTGTTTAGTGATCAAATCGAGCAAATCATCATGCCCTCGAAAGGCCGTCGACATGCAATGCGAATCATCGACGAACTCATAAATTTCAAACCAACGAACAAAAAAACTGATCTCGCCAGTATGCTTGAGCGCTTCCGTCTCTTATCGCGCAAGTACTCCATTGTTTTCTTAATATCAGACTTCTTAACGGATCCGAATACCTTAGAGCTCCAAGCGCTTTCTAATGTCCATGACCTGAATACCATTCAGATTCTCCACCCAGCCAATAAGTCAAAGCAAAGGCGCGCACTGATCCGCATCGAAGATGCCGAGACAGGCCAACAACAAGTCATCGATTCCGCGCATCAATATAGGCAGCAGGCGGCACAACAGGCGCAGCTCAAGGAGGAAATGCTCAAGGCAGGCGTCAACCTTCTGCAAATCGAAATCGGTGCTGACTGTGTCGACGCTCTCACCAATTATTTCCATCAGCGCCAGCGCCGCGAAACCGATGAAACCGGTGGCTAAATGATCGTACGCTTCATTCTTATTTGGGTAACACTTCCCCTCTACTCACTCCTCGCGCAAGAGATCTCCGTGACCCTATCGCCCGAGGAGTGCGCACCTGGCGATCTCGTTCGACTAAGCTTCCAGCTAGAGTCGGAAGCATTTACAGAGATGGTGGTGACCAAGCTTAGCCCAGAAGGCATTCACCCGGTCTTCACCGAGAAAAGACCGATCGAATTCAACCCCCAGACCCAGCGCTACGAACAAAAGGAAGACTGGATTGTGCAAGCGATGCACTCAGGCGAGTTCCTGTTTTCAGAATTAATGGTCACGCTCGAAGGACTGGTCAATGTTGAGCCAGTCAAAATAGAGCCTGTTCAGCTGACTGTGACTGGCTATACCGAAACTGAAGATAGCCCCACTCCAGAGGCGTGGCCTACATATCTCGAAAACCAAAAGCCTACATTTAGCTGGCTCTGGGGTGCCGTCATTATCGCAATTTGTTTTACTTTCTATCGATTGATACAGAGTAAAAGAAAGATGGGACTTATACAACAAGACCTCACCGAAGAGGACCCCTTAAGCCTCATAAGTCATCGCCTTCGCTGCGGTGAGTTCCCCGCTAACACTATTGAGAGATGGCTTGAAACAGACGATGCGCAAGACATGCATGTACTCCGCACGTCGCTCCAACAAGCCCTCTATGCACAAACCTACGACCGTGATGCCTTACTTGAGCATTTAGATAAGGAGGCACAAGTATGAGTTTTCAATACCCATGGTTGTTAGCGCTCATCCCAGTATTACTCTGGCTATTCAGACGGAAACAAATCCGCACATCAGTGACGGTGGACGCGATCGCAGTAGCGTCCAATTTGGAGCCAGGACGCGCACGCTACCTCTGGCTTACCGTATACCTACGACAGCTTTCAGTCCTTGCAGTCCTTATCGCGCTGGCCGGCCCCCGGGCGCCTGCTTCCTTTGATAGAGAGGTAAACGAAGGCATTGCCATTCAACTACTCGTCGATGTTTCCAGCAGTATGGACATGACCACGAAGAGTGCTACTGGGCAAAAAGTTAGCCGCATGGAACTCGCTAAGGAGATTGTTGAGGAATTTGTCGCTGGAGATGGGGACACACTGGCTGGCCGCCCACATGATCTGATCGGACTGATTACCTTTGCTCGCTATGCCGATACGCGTAGCCCGCTCACATTTGGACACGAAGCACTCCTTCAGATCGTGCGTAATCTAGAGATACAACAACGGCCAAACGAGGATGGAACCGCCTATGGAGATGCCCTCGCGATCGCTGCGGCACGCCTAAAAAACCTCGAAGAACTCAAAAATCGAAAAGATCTCGTCGACTTGGACGCGATCAAGAGCCGCGTTATTATACTGCTCACCGATGGCGAGAATAACTCCGGCGCACACCTTCCGATCGAATCAGCCGGATTAGCCAAAGCTTGGGGTTGCCGAATTTACAGCATTAGTTTCGGCGAAAGTTTCCAAGCCATCGATGAAGCAAGCTCCTTTGAGACACTAACACCCTCTGAGAAAATCCTTGAGCATATTAGCAAGGAAACGGGCGGCCTCTTTCGGAAAGCTTACGGTTACGAATCCCTGCGTCTGGTTTACGAAGAGATCGATCAACTCGAGCGCACGGAGATCACCCTACGCCAAGCAGAGCAACTCGCTAGCTTTACGTGGTTGCCCGCCGCGATCGCACTCACTGCTCTAACCCTAAGTTTGATCCTCGAAGCCACATGGCTTCGCATTGCACCATGAGTTCGTTTACCTTCCAGTGGCCGAGCGCATTGCTCCTCATTTGTTTGTTGATACCGATCAGCTGGATGCTACGCCGCGCGCGCAAGCAGCGCAAAATCATCCTACGTTCGATGGGCGTTGAGCGCAGAACGCATCGCCTCCTTAAAGATGGATTGCGACTGATTGCATGGGCACTGATTGCCCTCACCATCGCCCGACCGGGATACGCCCCCTACTACGAGGCGACCTCACAAACAGGCCGCGATGTTGTCTTCGCGCTCGATGTGTCCCAGAGTATGCTAGCTCGCGATGTTTCGCCCAATCGCCTAGAAGTAGCTAAGCAAGGAATCCGCGATGCCCTCGACCAATTCAGTAACGAACGCGTCGCGCTAATCGTCTACGCTGGCACTGCATCGATCCTATGCCCCTTAACCTATGATTACGACTTCGCCCGTTATATGCTGGAGCAGGCGAATCCACGTACGGTCGACTTCGGCGGTACTACCCTGCAGTCTGCGGTCGAGAAAGCAGTCGACCAGATATTCGATCCCGAGCGTAATGGCGTGCAAGACTTACTGATTCTGACCGACGGCGGCGACCACGGTTCGCAGATGGAGCGAGTCGAAACACTACTAGTAGAGAGCAATACAGGATTACTCGTCGTGGGCCTGGGCGACCCTAATAACGGCTCTCCAATCCTCCTCCCTCAAGAAGATGGCAGCCTACTAACACTCGAAATAGACCAACAACCGGTGCTGACCCAACTAGAGGACGCGCTACTCCGTAATTTGAGCACCACGTATCCAAATGCAGAATACATTGCTGCTGAAACTAAGCCCTTTCATTTGGGGCAACTTTACAATGAGTACGCAGCTGACAAGTCGACGCTAGCCGGTAATGCCAATAGCGGAAAACTCATCTATCAGGAAGCAGCTATATTCTTCCTTATACCTGGCCTTATTTGCCTCTTACTCGCTGAGCGTTGGAGCGCTCGCAGCTTAGGTTCTAGTGCGATAGTGCTCTCTTTATTTTTCTGCGGATTCCCACAGGCCTCAGTCCGAGCCGAGACTGCGCTCCACCCCCTCGAAACAGATTTCGATAAGACGACCTTACTCATCGAGGGCGAGAACTATGACGAAGCGCTAGAAACTTTAAACTCGATTATCGAACAGTGCGCCTACGGACAGCTTTCAACCGAACAAATGGCGGCAAGTCTATTTAACCGAGGGCTTTGCCTAATAAAACTGTCGGTTCAACAGGCCGAGCAGTCACCGGGCGGTGCACTTGAGCTGGCCAAAAAAGCCCGATTAGCCTTCCTCAAATCAAAAGCATACAAGCCAGACTTCGAACGTGCAGGACTACGTATTGAGCTTAGCTCCACATGGATTCAGGAGCTAAAAGGCCTGATCGAAGAAGAGGGAAATCAAGCGTCAACTGATTCCAGTCCGCAAAGCTCTGAAGAAACTGAGAACGAGAGTTTAGATGACTACGAAGACATGTACGAGGATGATTACTCGGAGTTGAGTGAGAGCATGCCAGATAGCAGCTACAACGAGGGAGACCTCGCTGCAGGATCGAGCATGCAGTCACTACCCGCTCCCAATTACACGATTGAAGACATTCTATTGGAGGAGAAAGGAAACCTTCAATTTCGTCAGCAAAAACGTGCGAATGCCAATGCGGCTAAAGTGGAGAAAGACTACTAATGCGTCTAAGCCAGCTTACCCTCATATTCTGCATCACGGTATTTGTATACAAGGCCTGTTTTGCGGAGCCGATCCCCGTCACTCTAAAAACACAGACTTTCTATGACGATAGAAACGCCACATGTGTGGCCTATTTTAGGGAAGCAGTCACGGCGCCTGATGTTGATGAAGAATCGACTGATGATTGCCGCATCATCCGCATTCGCGTCGAGAAGCTCCCTAAAGACTCCGGCAACGATCACGCCGCAATCATTCAATTCCGCCCAATGCGCACAGGTGCCATCGAACTCCCCGCACTAGAATTCAAAAGTGACACGGAAACACTCACAACCGCAGCAACTCAACTCACAGTTAGCGAACGAGTAAAGTCTGACCGTATGCAGCTCAGATTTACTGTTGATAGTCTTAGCGAACTCTATGTCGGACAAGCAGTCCGAATAGACCTGGAGTGGAGTAGTGATCTGCCAGCCTCAGCGCTCCGATCGCTACGAATAAATCCTAATTTCTTTAGTCATGATGCCATACAAATCGTCATTCCGCGCAGCACTGAGGACGAGGAATTGCAAATGGGCCTCCCTATCGGTGGACGCCGTGTAATTGCGAGACGTCAAATCAACCCAGAGCAACCAAAGGAACTAGGCACTGTCCACTTAGCGATCTATGTAAAATTCCTAGAAGCTGGAATCTATACTCTTGATGACCTATCGCTAGAATGCTCCATCGTCGATCAAGCTTCGGGCGACTTTGATCGTTATGCCGCGCACTTTAATAACGGCCTATTCGAAGAAGTCGATACTTTCGAAAAATATGAACGTCACTACACCACTACCAAGCCAATTGAAATCTCCGTATTAGAACTACCCAAAGAAAAACAAAGCGCCCTCTTTAGCGGACTCTTCGAGCCCGTCCACTTCGAGCTCAGCCTCTCCAACGATACCGTTGAACTCGGACAAATACTAGAAGTGGATATCGAAGTCACCAGCGAGTTCCCTCACGGAATGTTGGACTTGCCGCCTCTTAATCTACAACCAAGTCTTCGTGCACACTTCTTAGTCGATTCGGAAATTAGGCGCCTATGGCACGAGCGGGGCACCCATTTTAAAACTAGGATCAGAACACTCTCCTCACATTTAAGCGCATTCCCTGCGCTGCGCTTTCAAGTATTTGACCCTCAAAAAAATCGCTATGTTTGGAAAGAAACAGATCCCAAATCGTTAAGGATTTCGTCTAGAGACGGTATCAACTATATTGCATTGAGTGCCTTCGAGGGTGCTCAGGTTCCACTGGTTGATTTTAATGAAGGCATTTGGTATAATCACGAAAGAAGCATTATGAACTCTCTTCTTCAAACAATTCATTCACTCTTAAATGACTACTTCTGGCTCTTACTCGCAACTGGACCACTGGTTTTTTTAACGCTGCGCCCCCTCGTTAAAGAGTGGCGTCAGCAAGCCATAGATCCTGCCTACAAGAAACGCGCTCGGGCCTATTCTCAGTTCAAAAAAATCCCTGAAGGCAGTGAGATCAAGTGGCGGGCTTTTCTCAATTTCCTCGCCGCCCATTTTAATGCCAAAGGCGACGCATGGACGGCTAGCGATACTCGCGCTGCTCTTGAGGAAGCAAACGTGAACTCAAAAATCATCGCCGAAATTGAAGCCATCCACATCTCTACGGACAAGAGAGTGTTTTCAAAGAACGAGGAAGCCACCGAAATAAGCGAGCTCAACGCGACCGCTCGACAAGTGCGAGTGGCCTTCGCCAAAACGGCGCTCATCCTAGTGATGCTTTTCGGTCTCTTGCCCAATGAAAGTGTGGCCGCCTCATGGAGCGAAGCGGAAAGCGCTTTCGCCAGTGCGCTCGCCACACCCGACGGCACTCGGCAAGCCTCCGCCTTCTACACAAAATCGGCTCTATTATTTGAAGCAGTCGCACAGACGGACGATGATGCCGCCAGCGCCTTCTACAATGCAGGTAACGCGTGGTTCCAAGCGAACAGACTGGGCCGCTCTATCGCCGCTTACAGGAACGCAGCGCGCATCCGTCCATTTGATGAAGCCCTGCTTGAAAATCTGGCTGCCGCCCGTGCACTGGCGCTCAATAAGGTCCCAGAGGGTAGAACTAGTTTGCAACGCACACCAAGCTCCTGGCTGCGCGTCGTCACAATCGCGCTGAGCTTTTGCTTATGTGGCACCATGCTATTGTATGTTCGCTACGAATCGCAGCGCTGGCGCTTACTCACCTATGCCTGCGCGATCGCCTTGGCGCTTAGTGTTGTCATCTTAGGCGTGCGCTCAGGAAGCAGTCGCACTGAAGGTGTCATTACCACCAATTCCGTCGAAGCGCGCAAGGGACCCGCCTACGCATATGCACCTGCATTCGACCAAGCTTTACACGACGGGCTTGAATTCACGCTGATCGACGAGCGAGACACGTGGATTCAGATTGAGTTAGCCGATGGGCGCCGATGTTGGATTCCCCAAAGCCAAGCAAGCCTGATATTAGCACTTTGAGTATCGACAAAGTCAAAACAGCTTTACTGGATTAACAGGAATTTACTTCTCGGCGGCTCAGTCATCCGAGCCGCGTCGCAGGGAAGAGTCTGTCTGATGAAAAAAAAGGGAGTCCCCGAAGGGACTCCCTAGCAAAAATATAAAGCAGATAACTTTATGTTTAACGCTTGGAAAGCACGCCCATAATCAGGACGAGAGTCACCAAGCTTGCGAGGCTTGCACCGCTGCCGATGAAGCTGTCAACCAGACCAGTCAGGTTGCTGATGACATCAAGATTTCCTGAAGTACCGAACACAACCTGCACGACGACGAGCAAGCCGATTGCGGCGATGAGGATTTCTGAGAGATTTCCGATTAGGGACTTTAGTTTGTTAGATATTTCTTCCATGGTAGTAGTTGGTTATGGTTTGTTTTGTTTTGTTTTCAGGGTTCTACTAAGCGCCTTTGCGTAGCAGAGCGAAGATAAGGATAATGGCGACTAAGCCAATAAAACCGTTTTCACCACCAATGGCGGCCACGATTGAGGATAAGTTCCCGACTACACTAGCGCCAAAAATAGCGCCTACGCCGAAGACAATTTCAGCAATGATACCAAGTGCAATGAGACCTATTCCGAGTTCGGATATGCCCTTAATCACACTAGTGAGTTGTGAGGTTATTTTTTCCATTTATCTACTTTGTTGGGGTTAACCGACAGTAACTGCTAACAACCTGAGGGGCCGAAAGCACTATCGGGAAAACAAAATGGCTCCCGAAGGAGCCTAAAGCGGTGGAGACTAGAGAAGACAGAGATACCGTGCTCTGTTCATTACCAACTTGCATATATATACGCTCCACTGGATAGGGAATAATAGCCGTAAAGATACGTTTGGAAAGGAAAAATTACACTTTTTTAACATAAAAGCGCAGAGTTGGCACAGATTAAGCATATAAGTATTGGGAATACTATACTTACTTCTCTATTAGTATTCTATTAGATCAGTCTACTAGCCTCTAAAGATACATAAAATGTTGTCATATAGTTCTTTAAATGATACACAGTATAATTTCACCCGTGAAAATCGTGCCAAACATAAGGCGAGAGATTAATTTTCGATTTTAGAGCTATTTTTGACTAGGGTTAATTAATATCTCTTTTATGAACCAATTTAAGCTAGTTTCCGCCAAGATTGTGTCTTTGAGGGCATGAAAAAGCAATCCGCGAGCATGCGGTAGGATTCTCGTTATGATGAGCTCTTGCTCAGTCCGAATGAAAGATCAGTTAGCTATTCTATGCTCAAAAGTCGAAACTCTGATGCGCCAGTGCGAGCCACGAAGGCTCACGTAGCAAGTTTGCTACACTAACGCTGAGCAAATAAGGTTTAACAGCTTAGCGCAGTGACTTAAAAGCAAACTGGTATCTGCAATTAATTCTAAGCTCATTGGTCGGAAGCAAGCGGGGCTGCTAGCACGGACTAGCTATTTTTTTGCTGTGTTAGTCAGTCTTGAGCATTCAACATACACTGAATCAAATCTGTGATTCTCGCTACTGACATGCCTCGCATTCTTCGCCATTCATCATGGCTTCAATCGAACAGACTTTTTTCTCGTCCGCGCTAAACTCTTTTTTCGCCTGGTCTGCACCTTCGACTTGGCCGGCGAGTCCCCTCACCTCTTTCTTTACGCTGGTGGTGGCCTTCTCAATATTGGAGGCACCTAGAGTACGTAAGTAATAGGTTGTCTTAAGACCCTTGCGCCAAGCATCCCGATACATGTGGGATAAGGTCTTAATGTCAGCTTGAGGGAGGAAGAGGTTAACAGATTGCGATTGGTCAATCCACTTCTGGCGACGTGCGGCGGCGTCAATGAAGTATTTATAATCGATACCAAACGCGGTGGTATATTTGTCGCGTAGGTCCTGAGGGACTCCTTCGATGGAATCTAACTCACCGTCGAAGTATTTAACTTGATCGAGCATCTCTTCTGTCCAAAGGCCACGTTTCTTGAGGTCACGAACGAGCTCGCCGTTAAGCACAATGAAGTCGCCTGACAAGTTGCTCTTCACGAAAAGATTCTTGTAAGTAGGCTCGATGCAAGGCGTGGTGCCCATGATATTCGAGATGGTGGCGGTCGGCGCGATGGCGAGCACGTTGGAATTACGCATGCCATTTTTAGCAATCTTTTCGCGCAGTGGCTTCCAGTCCATCTTACCGGCGCGGGGCACTTCGACTTCTTCACCACGTTCGTCAGCCAAGATGTCGAGGGTGTCTTGCGGCATAAGACCGCGATCCCACTTGGAGCCTTCGTAACTGCTGTAGGTGCCCTGCTCCCCTGCCAGTTCAGCGGAGGCTTCGTAGGCGTAGTAGGCGATGGCCTCCATGAACTCGTCATTGAATTCAACGGCGGCCGGAGAGGCGAAGGCGATGTCTTTTTTGTAGAGGGCATTTTGCAGACCCATAATGCCGAGCCCAATAGGCCGGTGACGACTGTTAGCTGTCTTGGCCGCTTCGGTTGGGTAGAAATTGATATCAATCACATTATCGAGAGCGCGGACGGCAATCTGAATGGTATCCCTAAGTTTTTCGTGGTCGAGATTTCCATCCTTATCAAGGTGGGAGTCGAGCACGACGGAACCGAGATTACAGACGGCGGTCTCTTCTTCGCTCGTGTTGAGTGTAATTTCAGTGCAGAGGTTGGAGCTATGGATGACGCCGCAATGGTCTTGCGGGCTACGCACATTGCAGGGATCTTTGAAAGTAATCCATGGGTGACCCGTCTCGAAGATCATGCGGAGCATGGTCTTCCATAGGTCAAGTGCGGGGCGTTTCTGCCCAAAAATTTCACCCTGCTCGGCCATGGCTTCATATTCGCAGTAGCGGTCTTCGAAGGCTTTACCGTAGAGATCGTGGAGATCGGGGCACTCGTTCGAGCGAAAGAGTGTCCATTCCTGACGAGCTTCCATCCGTTTCATGAAGAGGTCGGGAATCCAGTTAGCCGTATTCATATCATGAGTCCGACGGCGGTCGTCTCCAGTGTTTTTACGAAGCTCGAGGAAATCGTCGATGTCGTTATGCCACGTCTCGAGGTAAGCGCAACCGGAGCCACGGCGCTTGCCGCCTTGGTTAACGGCGACGAGTTGGTCATTGTGCAACTTGAGAAATGGGATAACGCCCTGCGACTCGCCATTAGTCCCTTTGATAAAGCCACCGGTGCCGCGGACGGCTGTCCAGGAGCCACCTAGGCCGCCTGCCCATTTGGAGAGAAATGCGTTATCAGCAATACCGCGGTGCATGATGGACTCGATGCTGTCGTCGACCTTGTAGAGGTAGCAGGATGAGAGTTGCGAGTGCAATGTGCCCGAGTTGAAGAGCGTTGGTGTGGAGGAGCAGAAACGACGGCTCTTGTAAAGATTATAGAGACGCAAGGCGTAGCCTTCGCGATCTTCTTTTTCATGGTGAAAGAGACCCATAGAAACACGGATCCAGAAATACTGAGGCACTTCTAGGCGGACATGCTTTTTCGCGGTCTTGTCCACGATGAGGTAGCGATCATACATGGTTTGCACGCCGAGATAGTCGAAGTCGAGGTCGGCGGAAGGATCTAGGGACGAAGCGATCTGATCAATATCGTAGTCGAACAGCTTGGGATTGACGCGGTCGATCTCAATGGCGCGCTTCATGTAAGGCTTGAAGCCACGGCGGTGAGCTTCCTTCAGGCTATCGACGCCATCGCGGACGATGTCCCAATCAAGTACCTCTTCATAAATGTAGGTCAGGAGGATCCGACCAGCGAAGCGGGCGAAGTCGGCGTCTTTCTCAATCATACTCTTGGCATTGAGAATGATAGTTTTCTGAAGGTCGGCGCGCTTCATCTCTGGGTAGAGGGAGCGGCGGAGTTCTTTTTCAATGGAGTCTGCGTCGATGTTGAGATCGAGGCCGATGGTGGCAAAATCGATGCGACGCTTAAGGTCTACACCATCCCAAAAGTTGGTGTCACCGTTCGCTTCGGTCACGACGATCATGGACTCTTGCTCCGCTTCGTCGACGGGAGCGATGCCCTCTTCTTCACGAACGCGGGAGCGATGAGCACGATACAGGATGTAAGCTTCAGCAACTTTAAATTGACCTTGGCGCATCATCTCTTCTTGGACGGCGTCTTGCACATCTTCGATGTTGATGAAAGCTTGTCCGCCTACATTGAGGCGTTCAGTGACAGCGCGAGCGATCTCAATAGCTGGTTCGGAGTTCAGGTGGAGCGAGAGGAATGCTTTGCGCACAGCGATCTCGATCTTGGATTCAGCCCAAGGTACGACTTGGCCATTGCGACGGATGAGGCGGATGGCGACTGGTTCACGCTCGGCAGTTGGTGCAGATTTTTTGCGGCCAAACATAAGGCTGCGGGCGACATCGTGCGCGTCGTTTTCAATGAGCGCCTTTTCGATAAGAAGGTGAATGTCGTGCGTAGATAGCTTGAGGGCACGACCTTGCTCTATTTGCTTAGCGAGCACGGCTCCGACGCTCTCGGCAACACTGGCGACGAACTTGCGGTTTACTTCAGTAAAAATCTCTTCCTCCTGGCGAGATAGGAGTAGATCAGTAAGGGCGTTGCCAATAGTATCAGCAATCTCAGCGAGGTCGAAGTCGCGCTCGGTGCCTTCGGATTCAATGGTGATTTCCGGGCGATTTATGCGGTCTTGCTCTAGGGCGGATCCCCATTCGAAGCGTGGCTTTTTTTCTTTAGGTGTGCTGGCGAAACGTTTGAGTTCGAGATCTTCTTCGAATGAAATTTTTTGTATCATTAATATGTTGTTTTTGGGTGTTTGTCAGGTCGGAGCAGAATTCGAAAAACGGGGCGCGCGTCGTGGGGCTGTAGGCGCGCTCCGTGAAAGTTGACTTTAGTCAAATTTACAGCTCGTCGTCGTCGACCGAAGCAAGGGCGGATGCCTTTTGGTATTCGGTGACGCGACCTTCGAAGAAATTTTGCTCCTTCTTGATGTCCATCATCTCCGCTAGCCATGGGAATGGATTTTCCGTGCCAGGGCTGAGCGTCTTAAGGCCAACACCTTCGAGGCGACGGTCTGCAATATAGTCGATATACTGGCAGAACTCGTCAGCACTGAGACCAACGGAGTTGACGGGCAGGCAGTCGCGGATGAACTCTTTTTCCAAATCAACTGCCTCACGCATGAGGTCCCGCAACTCTTCCTTGAACTCAGGCGTCCAGACATCCGGGTTCTCTTCGATGAGATCCATAGTCAGGTTCCGGAAGACTTCGATGTGGTTCGATTCATCACGCAGCGTATAACGGAACATCTGGCCGATGCCGGGGAATTTGTTCTGGCGGTAGAGCGAAAGCACCATGCCAAATAGACCGTAGAATTGGGTGCCTTCCATGCACTGGCCAAATAAGAAGAGGTTTTTGGTAAACGCCTGCTTGTCCTTAGTAGTCGTCAGATCCATATCGCGACGAAGGCCGCGGGAATTTTCGACCACGAAATTAGTCTTCCTTTTTATGGTAGGAATGTCTTCAAACATAGCCTCACACTCGTGTGGGTTAATACCGAGCGAGCTAATCATATAGACAAGGGAGTCCGCGTGGATGTTCTCCTCGTGGGCATGGCGTCCGAGCACAAGCTTGAGTTCAGGCGCTGTCACAAGCTCACGAGTGACGTGTTGTATATTGTCGCCGACGATGCCCTCGGCAGCCGAGAAATAGCCAATAGCCATTTTAATGATCCAGCGCTCTGCATCGGAAAGATCGGCACTACGCCAGAGTTCCACGTCTTTCTGCATGGGGATGTCCTCTGGTTCCCAGTGGTTGTTCTTCATCGTTTTGTAAAGATCATATGCCCACTGGTATTTGAGCGGCAGGATGTTAAAAAACATGGTGTCCTTGCCGTTAATGATCTTTTTAGAATTAAAAGCTTCCTCAGCTTTAGTTTGGTCGAGAACGAAGGTTTTATCACCAATTTTGTAGTTTTTTTCCATAGGTAGCGTGCGTTGGTTTTAGGTTTGGATTAATAGAGTATCAATAGTTGCCAGTATCTGGGGAAAAGGAGACCACTGGTGTCGCAACTGAAAATGTTGAAGGGTAGGAAGATAGTGCTTTAGGCTGAAAACGACTATGAATTCGCATGCTAAGTATGTATGCTCAATTTTCATCTGTCAATAAAAGGCACACAATATATCGTATTTTTTTAACATATAGCTACTACATCTAGTAATTGTGAACAATTTATTCACATATGACTGTGAGCAAGTTCTAAGCCGCAAGCAAGATGTAGGTGTAAATTTAGCAAAGAAAATTTTTGGCTGGTCGTCCCGATTAAGCGCATCCTACTGATTAATATATATATAGCGATTTTTGGGTTAGAATTGACTATGAAACCAACTGCAACTTTCTCAAATCAGCGACGATTTATTCTCTACACATGGTCGCCGCTCTTACAAATTGCATTCCGTCTGGATGGGCTAAGCAGCCTGATTCCAGTCGGCGGAATATGCACAGCATCCAGACAGCACCCAATGACAAAATTGAAGACATCGACAGCGCCTGCCTCCGCGCGCTGACCGATGGCGATCGCGCCGCCTTCGCACAGATTGTGGATCGCTGGCAGACACGCCTAATTAACTTCTTCTACCGATCAACAGGTAACCGTGCCGATGCCGAAGACCTTGCACAAGAGACTTTCATTGAGCTCTTTCGAGTAGCTGCGCGCTATCAAGCGCAAGGCACCTTCAACGCATTCATCTTCACCCTCGCCCGCCGCCGGCTGATTGACGGCTACCGTAAAAAAAACCGCCGCCCACTCGAATATGTCGATCCCGGCGAGTATTTCATGCAGAGCCAAACAGAAGCCACCAATCAGGTCCGGGAAATCGAAGAAGCCTTTCATTGCGCTTTATCCACCCTGCCCGATAATCAACGCAACGCCATTCTTTTGCTTCAGCAGCAAGGCCTCAGCTACGACGAGATCGCCCAAGCGCTCGATGCTAACGTAAGCGCCATCAAGACATGGATCCACCGTGCCCGCACCCACTTACGCCACGAGCTGAAGGATTTTGCTTAATTAGCTGAAAATGGGAAATACTGAAAAACTCACCGCATCTAGGATTTAAACACCATGAAAACCAATC
>QOOZ01000016.1 GCA_003331195.1 Puniceicoccaceae bacterium
GCCGCACTCGTTCTTCTCGTCGTGTGCGTGCACAACAGTCTTGCGCTTAATTTCCTTCTTATAGAGCGGGTGCGGGACTTTGTAAGAGTAAGTGACCTTGATAGTCTTATCTCCAGAACGGCTTGATACGATTCCGATGAGTACTTTGCGAGAGTTGCGTGTGGCTGTGGCTTCCATAGTGGGCGTGTGCGGCTAAAAGTTTAAGTATTGGCTATAGCCAACTTCTTTTCTTTGAGAATAGTTTCGAGGCGAGCGATTTGACGGCTCAAGTCTTTAAATTCGTGTGGGTGCTCAACTTGTCCCGTCTGCTTGCGCATGCGGAGTTGGAGGCGAGACTCACGTGTATCGCGGAGCGACTTTTCGATTTCGGCTTCAGACATTTCGCGGATTTCTTTAGTGTTCATAGTTATCGTTTCCTATCTCTAAAAGTTTTAAGCTTCGTCGCGAGAGACGAAACGGCAGTGAAAAGGGAGCTTTGTATCCGCAAGGCGGAGGGCTTCACGGGCGGCGGTGGCGGAGCAACCAGCGACTTCGAAGAGCATGGTGCCAGGCTTGATTATAGCACACCAGTATTCAACAGAACCTTTACCTTTACCCATGCGGGTTTCTGCAGGCTTTTTAGTCACAGGCTTATGAGGGAAGACGCGAATCCATACCTTACCTTTACGTTTGAGGCTACGTGTCATCGCAACACGAGCGGCCTCGATTTGTTGTGAGGTCATGCGACCACGCGTGAGGGATTGAATACCAAATTCACCGAAGGCGAGTGTGTTGCAAGTTTGCGCAGTGCCGTAAATGCGACCTTTGTGAACTTTGCGGTATTTGGTGCGTGATGGAAGTAGTGCCATGGTTCGCTCTGTTTAAAGTGTTAAAAAAGTAAAATTCGTTTCAGATGGGCAAGAATTAGCTTACGCTTCCTCGTCGTCAGGGAGGCAGATCCAGCACTTTACGCCGATAATACCATACACGGTGCTCGCTTCAGAAAAGCCGTAGTTGATATTTGCACGGAGTGTCTGGAGAGGCACACGGCCTTGGCGCTGTTGCTCAGTGCGGGCAATATCTGCACCACCGAGACGACCGCCACATTGTATGCGAATACCGTCGGCACCCATGGCCATTGTAGTTTGAACAGCGCGCTTCATGGCGCGGCGGAATGCAATTCGGCGCTCAAGTTGAAGTGCTACGTTTTCAGCGACGAGTTGCGCAGAGAGATCGGGGCGCTTCACCTCTTGGATATCGAGCATGATTTCTTTGCCGACCTTCTTGTTGAGAGTCGCCTTAATCTTATCAAGCTCAGCACCCTTGCGGCCGATAACCACACCAGGTCGAGCAGTGAAGATCTTGACGCGGATACGACCGGAAGCACGCTCAATGAAAATCCGTGGCACGGACGCGTAGCGCAACTTTTCAGTAAGGAAGGTGCGAATCGTGTGGTCTTCCTTGATATACTCAGGAAATTGATCCTTGTTCGCATACCAGCGAGAATCCCAGTCGCGGGTGACTGCAAGGCGGAAGCCGGTTGGATGTACTTTCTGTCCCATAATTTGGTAGGTGTCGTTAGAGTCGCTCTGAGGACTTAGGCCTCGTCGGAAAGGATGATACGGATGTGGCTAGTGGCCTTCTTGTAGGGGTGAGCAGAACCACGGGCGGCGGGGCGGAAACGTTTGAACGTAGGGCCTTGCTCGACGGTGGCAGACTCAACTTTGAGGGCATCCGATGAGAGATTGTTATTGTTTTCCGCATTCGCGATCGCTGACTGGAGAGTCTTGCTTACGAGACGTGCCGACTTGCGTGGAATGAAGCGAAGCACTTCAACCGCTTCGGCGGCGTTACGACCTTGGATGGCCTGAGTGATCTCGCGCACCTTCCGGGGCGACATACGGGCGTATTTGGTATAGGCTTGGACCTGCATGAGATTCAGCTGTTTTGAATTGTTTTGATTCGGGCAATGTCGCCCGCTTGAATTGTAGAGTCTTTGACTAATTCGAGGATGAGTCCTGCGGATTGATCGCTACGAGATTCTATGATGATAAGCTCGCCTACAGATTGTAAACCACGTGTGACGCGGCAAACCATCCCTAGGCGAATCCCCTGCTCAAGGCCGCCATCGAGAATTACGACGTCGGCTGCAAGCGTAGGTGTAACCATAGCCACAGTTGCGGCGTTAGGACTGTAAAGTGGCTCTTTGACAAAAGCGGGCACTTCTCCGTGCACAGCACTGCCGGCTAACATTGCTCCAATGAGGAACAGTGCAGCGAGGGAGAGTGGTCTGTGAGTGAGTTGCATGGCCGGTGTGTGAATAAGGTGAGCGAAGATTATTTACCAGTTGGGTGCCCCTTGAAAGTGCGTGTCGGTGAGAACTCGCCAAGTTTGTGGCCAACCATGTTCTCGGTCACATAGACTGGCAGAAAACTACGACCGTTGTGTACGTTAAAATTAAGGCCGACAAAGTCGGGAGTGATAGTTGAGCGGCGCGACCATGTTTGGATCGGCTTGCGGTCGTTGTTGGCCTGTGCGATGACCACCTTTTTGGAAAGGTGAGGATCGACAAAGAAACCTTTTTTTACGGAACGAGACATAGCTAGTTAGATCGGTTTAGCGTTTCTTCAATTGGCGGCCGTTGCGACGGACAACAATCTGCGAATTGGTCGGATTGGACTTTTTACGTGTTGGGAAGCCCTTCGAGAGTTGCCCCCAAGGCGATTGTGGGTGACCGCCGCCAGAGGTGCGGCCTTCACCACCACCCATTGGGTGGTCGACGGGATTCATAGCAACACCACGAACGCGCGGACGACGGCCCAGCCAGCGGCTGCGACCTGCCTTACCAAGGCTCTGGTTATGGTGCTCGATGTTACCAACTTCACCGATCGTTGCGCGACAACGAGCGTTGAGGAAGCGGATTTCACCGGAAGGCATTTTGACGGTGGCACGCTCGCCATCGACAGAAACTAGTTGAGCGGATTGACCCGCAGAACGAGCGATTTGCGCGCCGCGACCGGGGTGTAGCTCGATAGCATGTATCTTAGTGGCAGGCGGAATAATCGCAAGTGGAAGGCAGTAGCCGGGATTAAATTCTACACGCTCGTTGGTGCTGAGAAGCGTATCGCCAGCGACGATACCGCGTGGTGCGAGAATGTAGCGCTTTTCACCATCTGCGTAAGCGAGGAGAGCGAGATTAGCCGAACGATTCGGATCATACTCGATCGCTTGTACCTTAGCAGGAATATCGAGTTTTTCACGACGGAAGTCGATGATGCGATAGATGCGCTTGTGGCCTCCACCACGACGACGAGAAGTGATGCGGCCGTAGCAATTACGACCCTGCTTATCATGTATGCGTGTGACGAGACGGCGCTCTGGCTTTTTCTTGGAGACGTCCTGCTTGTTTCGTGTAAGGAAACGTTGGCCGGGAGTCAAAGGTCTGGAATCTACGAGTGGCATAGTATTGTGGTTCCTTTGTGCTTAGACGAGTTCGATCGCATCGCCCTCTTTGAGCGTTACGATAGCCTTTTTGTGACCACCAGCAGTGCCGGCTTTACCGCGACGAGAGCGGTCAGTCTTCACTTTTGGCTTTTTGTTAAGAATGTTTACGTTCGTCACCTCTACATTGAATGTCTTCGCTACAGCGCGAGCGACTTCGATGCGGTTTGCAGTCGGAGCGACCTCAAAAGTGTATTGATTGAAATGCGCAGACAGATTAGCTGCTTTTTCAGTGACTCGGTATTCGAGGAGAATTTTATCGGCAAGAATCATAGCTGATTTCCAGTTTAAGCAGCCGCACCGTTGGCGCGTGCGATGATAGTTTCGATGCCCTTGGCGCTGACGATAATCTGGCGGTAGCGCACGACATCGAGAGTACTTAGGTTACCTGCTTCAGAGAGGGAAACCCCTTCGATATTGCGGGCGGCTAGGGCAGCGTTATTTTCAAATTGGTCGTCAACGATCAAGACCTTCCCTCGAGTCGGTAAGACTGCGGTGAGGACTTGGTTGAAGAGCTTAGTCTTCGCTTCCTTGACTTCGAGAGCTTCGATGACAGAGAGGCCACCTTCAGTTGCGCGCTCGAAAAGCGCACGGCTGAATGCGAGATCTTTCATCTTGCGATTGATCTTTTGAGAAAAGTCGCGCGGCTTAGGACCATGAGCGATGCCGCCATGACGTTGGTGAGGCACGCGGCGTGAACCTTGACGGGCTGTGCCACTACCTTTTTGGCGGAAGAGCTTTTTACCAGAACCTGCGACTTCAGCACGAGTCTTAGTCGAAGCATTTCCTTGACGGGCGTTAGCTTGGTGCGCGAGAACGACTTGGCGAAGTGCTGCAACGCCCTTGTCTCCCTCGAATACGGGTAACGCAAACTCTTTCTCAGAGCTTGTGGATCCGTCGGCTGTGTAAACTTTAAGTTTCATTTTAGTGTGTCCTTTATGTCAGGGATATCCTTAGGCACTAAGCTTATGCTAGGGCTCTCTTGGTTTTAACCGCAGTGCGGACGGTGACGAGGGAGCCACGTGAGCCAGGTATGCTTCCTTTTACCAGAATCAGATTCTTCTCAGCGATGATTTTAACCACTTCGAGGTTCTGGACGGTGCGGCGCACATCACCCATGTGACCTGGCATTTTTTTGCCCTTGATGACGTGACCTGGCCATTGGCACATACCGTAGGAACCACCACGACGGTGAAACATCGAACCGTGTGAAGCGGGACCCCCTGCGAAGCCATAGCGTTTCACAACACCCTGAAAACCGCGCCCTTTAGAGGTGCCGACCACATCGATCTTCTGGCCAGCTTCAAATTTCTCAACAGTAAGCACGTCTCCGAGGTTTAACTCGACCTCGCCATTTGTGCGGAACTCTTGGAGTTCAGCCACTGGCTCGACACCAGCCTTTTTAGTGTGGCCTGTAGCTGCTTTGGAGAGGCGGTGCTCTTTTTGTGGACTGAATCCGATCTGCACGGCATTGTATCCGTCTTTTTCGGAGGACTTAATCTGCGTTACCGGGCAGGGTCCTGCTTCAATGACAGTAACAGGCACTAGACGATTGTTGTCGTCAAATACCTGTGTCATTCCTATCTTTTTACCAAGTAGGGCTACGTTCATAATACTAATTGGCAGGTGGAGCAGAGGCTCCGTTTCCATGACCTGCGTTAGAGGAGTTAAAAATGTGTGTTAATCGCCTCAGTTGGGAAGCGAGCGACGGAAGAAAGCGGGTTGTTCTACCTTCGTCAACACCCGATTTAGAAAAAAGTCATTATTTTCTGCGCCTGAGTAAATATCCATGTTACGCCCTTCAATAGAGGAAAGGCGCTCACACGGAAGTCCAACTAACGAAAACTGACTAGGAAACAGCTCCCCTTTGCCGAGAAGCCCTTTGTTAAGATGAGAGAATGTCTCTAAGCCTCTGCACGGCGGCGGGCTTCGGCATCAATGGCGGCGAGGGTTGTTTCCATCACTTTACTGGCAGCTAATTTGACCTCAGCGAGCTCTTCGGGATTGGTCACATCTGAGCGACCAAATACATAAAACTTAATCTTAGGCTCGGTCCCAGAACCGCGGACTGCGAAGCTGTAGCCATTGCTCAGTTCTAAGAAATAGAAATCTTGCGGTGCGATGCGCTTGCCATCTGCGTCGATAATCTCGTCCTTACCAAAATCGGTGAAGCCAGAAACCGTGACGTCACCAAAAGCTTTGGGCGGATCACTACGATAGGATTCAAGAATGTTCTTAATCTTCTGCGATCCAGCGGCACCTTCGAAATAAATGTTAATCGTCTTTTCTTCGTAATAACCAAGCTGGAGATAGAGCGAATCAAGATACTCGGGGAAAGTCATCTCCTGTCCTTTCAAATACGCCGCTAATTCGCAAAACATGACTACGGCTGCATTGGCGTCTTTATCGCGAAGCTTATCGCTTGCCAGGTAGCCGTAGCTCTCCTCGCCGCCGAAGACGAAGTAGGTCGAATAGTCAAGCATGAGGTCGGCTTTCGTCCAGATATCACAAGCATCATAATCGACGGCGAGTCCTTCTTGTTCAAAAAGCTTGGCTTTCATCTCAGCTTCATATTCAGCTAACTTTTCGCCGAGCCATTTGAAGCCTGTTAGCGTGTTGATTGTTTTAAGGCCATGCCAAGTCGCAACGGCTTCTTGCATCGGACTGGTGACAAAAGTCTTGATTAGAACAGCATTTTCACTGCCATCCTCAGGGAGGATTTCGGCATCTTTAAGCGTGGAAATACGATACTCGGCCAAAAGCGTACCAATCTGGTTTCCCGTAAGCAGCACCATTTCGCCAGCGAGGTCGCGGACAGCGACGCCCATGCGGTCAGCATCAGGATCGGTCGCGATGACGAGGTCGGTATCCGTTTCATTGGCCTTGGCGATCGCCATGGCAAGCGCTTCGGCGTTTTCAGGATTTGGAGATTTGACTGTTGAAAAACGACCGTCCGGTTCCATTTGCTCGGGTACTTCAATCACCTCAACCCCGAGCTTGCGGAGTACGGGCATGGAACTGATGGCACCGCATCCGTGGATCGGCGAAAAGACGACCTTGGGTGCAACTTTCTGCAAGACCTCGGTATCGACGACCATCTCCTCAAGTAGATCGAGGTAGGGTTCGTCGGCACTAGAATCAAGCGCGATAACGTGATCGAGATTAATATCTAGAAACTGAACGAGCTCTTCGAGCTCCACTTCGTTAACAAGATTCACAATACCTTCGGCGTGTGGGGAGACCACCTGTGCGCCATCTTCAAAGTAGGCTTTGAAGCCGTTATCGTGCGACGGATTGTGGCTTGCGGTAATCACTGCGCCACAGGTTGCCTTATAATGTCGCACCGCGAAACTGAGTTGCGGGGTGGAGCGTGGCCCATCGAAGATGAGCGCTTGCCCTCCGAGCTTACACCAAGTGGATGCTGCCAACTCGCAAAAGTGGCGAGAGAAGTGGCGAACATCGTGAGCAATGACGAAGCGAGGCAGATCGTGACGACCGCTTTCATCCAGGTATTGTTTCACATAGCGAAACATGCCGACAGTGGCGCGAATGAGGTTAAAGTCATTTAGCACATTGGTGCCAACTGCCGCGTGCTCGGGCGTGCCTTGCGCTGAGAGAGAGCCCGTTTCAGCAGATGCTGTCACCTTCCCGATGGTACGACCACGAATACCGCCAGTGCCAAAGACCATAGTCTGGTAAAAACGGTCGTTAAGTTCTTCCCACTCCTCTTTATTAATTAGCTCGGTAATACTCGCCCCCACCCACTCAGGTAGGAAGTCGGCACTCGCCCATTTCTTAAGATTAGTGGCCGTGCTTTCAAGAAGAGCACCAGCGGCCTCGGCGGATTCAATTTTTTCGATAAGACTCATGAGAGGAATTAAAAATTAGGAAGGAATTTACGGTGATGACGAAGTTATAAGGAATCTTCATTGGATCACTGCGCCGTCTTTGATTTCAGTTTTTGGGTCGAGTGTTGCCCACTGAGCGACGAAGTCGGCCTCATCAGCAGCGAAGCGCGGGCTAATTTCAAAATTGATCGCCGGTAGTCCAGAACTATCTGTCTCGATACTCTCGCCTGCGGCCTTGAGCCAGCGAGCAAACATTCGCAACTGGTCTTCTTTGGAGCTCTGAGGTGAATCGACGCCCTCAGCATTTTTCACGGGACTGAAATCGTCAGCACGTGCTGCTTCGATAATGACTGGGTTCTTGGCCAGAGGTAGCGCGTCGAAAACAAACATCTCAAACTTCACTCCATTGGGCGAGTCCGGTTGGATCATTTTGCCAGCAGCGTTGACATGCGGGATCTTCTTATCCGCCCGGTGAAAGGGTAGCTTCGAGCCCTCGCCAGAGCCACCTGCACGGGCGATGAAGTCACGGTCGAAGATATGGATCGCGACGCTACCGCCGTTAAAACGAATGCCTCCGTCGACTTTGGTTTCTTCCTGCATCTCGTTTGGCATGTCGCTGTATTCAACAACGAGCGCGCTACCATTTTGTAGGCAAAAATGGCCGACCTTTTCGAGGGCGTAGGCCTTGGGCACCATTTTACTAGAAAGCTCTGACTGGCCGAGCACGTGGAAACCAATAAAGGCGGGATCAATGCACTGCACGATCGGGTTATCGACCTGAAAGTAGCTGACGATGTCGATCCCTTTCGCTTCCATTGCATCGACAGCACCACTGCGCACAAGTGCACGTAGAGATCCGCCATGCCCATCGGGCGTCATGGCAATTTTACCTTTTTCAGCAAGAAGAATCTTGCCCTCATAATCGACGGCAGGGACGAGACCTTGCACGATGAAATGGACGGATTCGCGCGAAAGTCCAAAAAAGTCAGCCGCTTCGAATGCAGCCACTGTGGCGTCGTTGTTGATCTCGCTGGTCAGAATGAACCACGGAATCGTCACACCATAACGTTCGCCAGAGCGGGCGATCTTTTCAGCAAAGACTTGAAAGAGTGTCTTCCCGGTGACGGGAGTCACAGGGTAAGTACCCTTGGGGCCATCATAGCCGAGGCGCGTGCCTTGACCACCTGCCACAGTAAAGGCTGCCACACGACCAGCCTGCAAGGCAACTGATCCGGCATCCTTGGCAGCACTCCATTGAGCCGCGTCACCACCATTGGCCGCGAGCGCTTCGTAGGGGGCGGGTTCTAGTCCATCCAGATTCAAGGTGTGATGCTGCGAGCCTTTGATATGCTCATCGACCAATCCTTCAAGTTCGGCGAGATCAATGGTCTCAGCTTGAGCGACGAGCTTCGTTTGCGTCGCCGCATCCAGCTCATCGAAAAATTGAAAGACTTGGCCTTGGCCTGCCTGATTAAAGGACTCGATAAGTATATCTGAGGAATTTAACATCACAAATGTGGATAGAAGGCTCTATGCTAAAATGCAAACACGGAACGTAGAAGAAGAGTAAATCCAGCGCAATTAATGGCGTAGTGACTTCTTTAGCAGCCCTAAACATTACTGATGAAATCAGCCATACTAATGCATTAAATAGAAGATAAATTTCGCGAGTTTCCCAGGGCTAATTAAACTACGCTTAGTCAGAAAAACGGAACAATAATTCGTCGGGGCGCGCGTAGCCTAGGCGCTCACGGACAACGCGCTCAAGAAACTCTGGATCGTCGATCAGTCGCGTCATGTAAGCCTCCTTTTGAGCAAACTCTTTTCTAGCTTGTATGAGCTTCGCCTCGATTCTATTTTCGCGCGCTTTGAAGTTCTGATACTCTCGATGCGTCTTTAACACAAGACCGCCAAAAAATATAACCAAAACACACAACATACCCATCAACATGAGCACCAGTGCACGTTCCTTTCGCTGGGGGTTATTTTTTGTCATTAGGCACTATAAAGAAGGTTATTTTTACACTCTTGGAAAGAGTATTTTGTGTTAAGCTATTTATCTCGATTACGTCGACTTTACGAAAACCAAGTGATGTCCCACTCTCCTGCATATAACAACCGTGCTTACATCTGGCCAGTCTTGCTAGCCATCGTGATCTTTGTAATCTCAGGCTCCCAACAATTCGCTACGCCCGACTTCGGCTTTCAATTTGCAGAGGACAAGATCGCTCACTTCCTTGTTTTCGGACTGGTTGCCACTTCAATCCTACGTACGCCGAAATTCAAAGATTTGAGTCTACGAAGTATGCTAACCGCCGCCTTGATCACCTCTGTGTATGGCGCCTGTGATGAGTTTCGCCAATCGCTGACACCAACCCGCAGTGTTGAATTCGCTGACTGGATCGCCGACACATTCGGTGCTTTTGTCGCGGTGACTGCCTATGCAAAGTGGCACTGGTATCGAGATTTGCTTGAATGGCACTGGCCAATCAAGCGTAGAGGCGCACCAGAACCCAGCGGCGACCTTCTTCACAAGTGAAGCCTACGGTGCTACAGGTATCTCGGGCGCACCAATTCCCTCCCCCATACTTTGCATCATCAACAATCCGATTGGCATCAAAGCACCTTGAAGAGCTTGGTCGAATTGCTCTTGAGTCTCGGCAGTTTTGAGCTGTGTCAGAATACCGTCGACCATGGTAATCATGCCCATAATTTGAGGTTTGTTTTTTGCCATTTCTTCGAAAGAGATCGCTTCCAGTTGCTTTTTGGCATCGCCCATTTCCGTACTCCAATTAGTAGCCATGTCAGCTGGAACCCAACGGTTTTCTACTTTAGTAAAATCTTCTGCCTCCACATCGCCATTAGCAAAAGTTATTTCGAGGATGGCGGTTGTATCTGTGCTTTCAACAGTTTTCAAGCTGTCAAATTCTAAACCATCAAAAGGATTTTCTTCGTTGGAGAGGGCAGCTAGATCATTCGAATACTTATATAGTGCCGGAAGAGTTTGTTCGGAAAATCCTTGCCCGTCAAAAGCCCTTAAGCCTGCGGAGCTTGAGATCGAACTGGTGACAATAGTCTGGATGAAGCCGATAATGGATGGCCAGGCGGCCTCTATTTCAGCAATCTGCTCGGTGGTTAGTTCGCCACCTAACTTTGTATTAAGAATAAATAACTTTTGCTTGTCGGCGACCTCAGCGAAACGGCCGACGAGACCGAAGCTCTTATCGTAGATTTCGGGATCGACTTTAGATCCGGCAAGTTGGGCGATGGCGTTAATATCGGTTTGATAACTTGTAGGCATTGCGTGCCAGAGGATGCTGCAGTTGCCTGCGATCACTTCGTCGGCAATTGTCTGCATCGCAGCGGAAGGTTCATCAGGTAGGGTGAATTCAGTGGAGCTTACACCAGCGTCACAAGCGGTGAAAAAGAGCGCTACAAGAGCAGCACATGGGAAAAGGATTTTGTGAGTAATTAGCATAGTCGATTTAATCTTGTTTCGATTAACAAAGGTTGCAGAGCAAGTCGCATGGAGCGCTAAGGTAAACATGAAAAGCCCCGAACTATTGATGGCTCGAGGCTCTTGAAAAATATCGCAAATGTGCGATTTGTCGCGCGCCAACCACTTAAGTGGCCGTCGCGGTCGTCATTTCCTCACGGGCTTTTTCAGCCAGCGGTGTAGAAAGATAGCGTTCGCCGAAGCTGCAAGCGATCGTAACAATGGTCTTGCCCGCCATTTCAGGTCGCTTAGCTAACTGCATGGCTGCCCAAACATTCGCGCCAGTGGAAATACCCCCAAGGATGCCATCTTTTTCTGCGAGGGATTGCGCAGTCGAAAAGGCGTCTTCGTTGGAGACTTTAATAATGTCGTCGATCACATCCGTATGGCAATTTTTAGGGATAAAGCCTGCGCCGATGCCCTGAATTTTGTGTGGACCAGGTGCGCCACCAGAAATAACGGGGCTCGCCTCTGGTTCAACGGCCACAGTAAACAGTTCTTTACGAGATTTGATCACTTCGGAGACACCCGTTATGGTACCACCTGTGCCAACACCCGACACGAATGCATCAATATGACCATCAGTCGCTGCCCAGATTTCTTCCGCAGTGGTCTGGCGGTGAACCTCAGGGTTGGCTGGGTTTTCAAACTGCTGTGGCATATAGGCTTTATCGCCATATTCTTCAACCAGTTCACCCGCACGAGCGATTGCACCGGGCATTCCCTTGGGTGCAGGGGTGAGGACGATCTCGGCACCAAGCATACGAAGAAGTACGCGACGTTCGACTGACATGCTTTCTGGCATAGTTAGAATCAGCTTATAGCCCTTAGCCGCACAAACGAAGGCCAGCGCAATGCCAGTGTTACCCGAGGTGGGTTCGATGATGATACTGCCTTCGCCAATCTTGCCATCGCGCTCAGCAGCCTCGATCATGGCCTTACCGATACGGTCTTTGACGCTAGCCAGCGGATTAAAAAATTCACATTTGACATAAATGTCAGCGTTCAGACCAGCAGTCGTGTTATTGATTTTAACAAGCGGGGTGTTACCCACAGTATCAGTGATGAAGTCGAATTTTTTGCTCATATTTAAATTGATTAGCAGAATGAAGAATGTCGCAAGCACAACTTTTTTTCAAGTCGAGGCAAGCATTCATAAAAAAACACTGCAAAGCAGCGTTTTGAGAATGGAGGTCATACTTGAATGTAAGCGCTATAAATGAATCATCTACCGACGACGAGGACCATAACTGCGTTTAGGTGCATTGCGCTGCACTTGGGCATTACGTAAGCGGTAAACGATGCGTGCCTTGTCTAGATCATAGGGGCTCATCTCCATTTTTACAGTGTCGCCCGTAGTGATCTTGATGAAGTGCTTCCGAAGCTTGCCCGAGATGTGAGCGAGCACTTGATGGCCATTAGCCAATTCGACCCGAAACATAGTGCCCGGAAGGACAGCTACGATCTTGCCTTCTACTTCGACGTATTCTTCGCTTTGCTCTTTTGCCATAGATTAGTAGGGAAGCGGCCAAACAATCGCTTTAGTCCTGAAAGTCAAGTATGGTCTCGCTGCGCAGGTCGCGCATGCAAGAGTAAATTAGAAAGGTAAGAAATTAGGCTTCCGATTTCTAAGCTTTACACTTTCCTATATCCATCCTCCTCAAATGTCTTACCTATTCGAAAAACAATACCCGTCCGCGCTGAACCGAGACGCCGACTACTACATGACGCACGCTTACAACGAGGCTATCGATGCGTGGGAAAAGGACGAAGTGCCCATCGGTGCTGTCATTGAACACAAAGGACGCATCATCGCCGCCGCACACAATCAGTCGCGCTCGGCGGGCGACCCGACGGCTCATGCCGAAATTTTAGCCATATCGCAGGCTGCTAACGCTCTAGGTGACTGGCGACTGAATGAATGCACCCTCTACGTTACCAAAGAGCCCTGTCCCATGTGCTCCGGTGCCCTTGTCATCGCACGCATTGGAAAAGTCTATTACGGCCTACCCGACCCAAAGATGGGTTGCGTTGGCGGAGCTACAGATCTTGGAGCCCTCCCCGAAAGCAACCACAAGTTTGAATCTATCGGCGGCGTGCTGGAAGAGCTGAACCACGAGATACTCAAAACCTTTTTTGAGAAAAAGCGCCTACAAAAGAAAAGCTCTTATCCTGAATCCACTATTTGACAGCAGCGCGCAATCATACACGTTTAATCACCTCATATTAACCACACACACAAACTAACAAACAATTTATGGCACACGAATTACCCGCACTTCCTTACGCGAACGACGCGCTCGAACCACATTTCGATGCGCGCACTATGGAAATCCATCACGACAAGCACCACAATGCTTACGTCTCAAAGCTGAACGACGCCATCGCAGGCACTGATCTTGAAAACAAATCTATCTGCGAACTTATCGGCGACCTTTCCATTGTTCCTGCCGAAAAGCGTGGCGCAGTCCGCAACAACGGTGGAGGCCACGCAAATCACAGCTTCTTCTGGAAGATCCTTAGTCCGAATGGTGGTGGTGAGCCGACTGACACACTAGCCGCTGCGATCAACACTGAGCTCGGCGGCTTCGACAATCTTAAAGAAGCCTTTGCCAATGCAGGCGCCACACGTTTTGGTTCCGGTTGGGCATGGCTCATCGTTCAGGCAGACGGTTCACTCGCAGTGACCTCGACTCCAAACCAGGACTCCCCTTGCATGGCTGGAGTGGCTGATGTCGAAGGCAAACCCGTCATCGGTCTCGATGTCTGGGAACACGCCTACTACCTCAAGTATCAGAACTTGCGACCTAAATACATAGAGGCATTCTGGAATGTCGTCGATTGGAGCGCAGCCGAAGAAAACTACAAGAACGCTAAGGACTAAGCGGCTAACTCAATCCCTCGGCCGAGGCAGGATTTTTTAAGAAGCCGTTCCATCATTGGAGCGGCTTCTTTTGTATTATTTTCTTAGAGTCTAGTAATTACAGCCTCGCAGACTTAAAACTCCGACTTGAACTCTCTGCAAGCCACGGATACCGTGACTAAACACATGGACAAACTATCCGAAATCATGGCCGCCAAACGCCAAGCCCTGAGCAAACAAATCCGCCCTGTTCGGGATCAAGAACTGGAACGTCTCGGTCGTATGCAAACACAGGGCGGCAGTTTCCTTAAGACGCTCGCACGGAAAGACCGCCTCTCCGTCATTGCCGAGATCAAACGTAAGTCTCCCTCCGCTGGCGAAATCGCTGCCGCCACTCTAGACGCTGTCGATCAAGCCCGCGAATACGTCAATGCCGAGGTTGACTGCATGTCCATTCTTACTGACACCGACTATTTTGGCGGCAAACTGCAAGACCTCTGGAATATCGTCGAATTCCTAGAAGTGCACAAACGCAAGACACCCTGTCTACGCAAGGACTTCATGGTGCACCCCATTCAAGTGGCCGAAGCCGCCGAGGCTGGCGCGCGCTGCATTCTGATCATCGTCCGTGCCCTTGAAGACGACGAGATCAAATCCCTTCGCGACGCCGCCGAGATAGCTGGACTCGACATTCTCTATGAGATCCACGAAGAGCGTGAGTTGGAAAAAGCCCTCCGCTTCGGTCCTAAAATCGTTGGTGTCAACAACCGAGACCTTAAACGCTTCAAGACCGACCTCTCAGTATCCGAATTGCTGATACCACAGATTCCAGACGACATTATTAAAGTCAGCGAGAGCGGCATCTTCGATCTCGAAGACGCCGAACGAGCCAGCGCCTGCGGGGCCAACGCCATCCTCGTCGGCGAAGCCCTCATGCGCGCCGAGGACCCAGAAAAATTGGTCGAGGCCTTTCACAATGCATAAAGAACGTCCAAGATCGAATAGTCCTCTCGCATCCGACGTTAAGCATTGAATGTTCGATGTTCGAGTGCAGCGATATGCCCCTAAGCCCAACAGCCACGCGCGAGCTCCTTGAACAACTGGAGCACTTCCCAAAGAAAAAACTAGGACAAAACTTCCTCGTAGATGGAAACATTGTGCGCAAGTCGATTGAACTGGCAGAACTCGGTGCAGACAGCTGCGTGGTCGAAATAGGCCCCGGCCTCGGCACACTGACTAAAGCCATTCTTAACAGCGGCGCATCACTCTGGACAGTGGAGCGCGATACGACTCTCGCAGAACATCTGCGCGTTCACTTCTCCGATGAGCTAAATCTAATCCCGATTATGAATGGGGACTCGCCCGCGAAGCAAGCAATCCTCCAATTAATCGAGGGTGATTGCCTCGACTACCCCATCGCAGGACTACCCGAAGCCACGGCCGTGACCGGCTATAAGATCGTGGCTAACCTCCCCTACGCTGTCTCCACACCTTGGATGGACGCCGTCATCGCGGGCGAACTGCCCGAGCGCATGGTGCTCATGTTGCAAAAAGAAGCCGGCGACCGCTATACCGCCCCCCATGGTAGTAAGACCTTCGGCGCGATTTCCATTTTTCTACAGTCAGCCTTTGAGGTGCATAGTAAGCACCTTGTCTCAGCGCAATGCTTCCATCCCGCGCCCAAAGTCGACTCTGTCCTCTTGCGCCTTGACCGCAGGACCGACGTCATCCACTTCAGCCTATCCGCTCGCGAATGCATCCGCCGCATATTTACGCAACGTCGTAAGCAACTCGGCGCCCTCTGCAAAAACGACTCGCAAGCTGGTGCACTTATTTGGTTTAACGAGCTACTCAAAAATGGCGTTAGCCCTACCGTGCGCCCTGAAGAGCTAGCCATAGAGCACTGGCAAAGTATCACGCGCTTCATTAATTAATTCACTAGTCACCATTCATATCCGACCACTCTTCTCATGAATCCGATTCGCTGGAAACTACATTGGCAAATTTTGCTCTCGCTTACTCTAGCCGCCCTCTTCGGCGCACTCATTCTACCTAGTGTAGGCGAAGGCTTCAGCGCAAACTTTGTTAGCTTCTGCCAGTTCATCGGCAAGCTCTTCATGAATGCGCTCAAGATGGTCATCGTGCCGCTCATCGTGGCCTCGATTATCGCGGGTGTCATGCACCTAGGTGCGGAAAAAGGTGTTGGGCGAGTGGGCTTCAAAACCTTCCTTTACTACACCTTTAGTGGTGCCGCTGCCGTTATCGTCGGCCTCATCATGGTCAACCTCATTCAACCTGGTGACATTGATGCGAAAACCGCTGCTGCTATGCTCGGCACTGCGGCAGAGACCTCCGTCGAGCAAGGACTGATGGCTAAGGTCGAAGGCAAAAGCTCTAGTGATTTATTTGAAATCTTTCTCCGCATGTTCCCATCCAACATCGTCGACGCCGCTACAAATAACGGACAACTGCTGGGCGTGATTACCTTTTCCATTCTCTTTGGAGCCTTCATCGGCAAGCTGCCCGCAGCCCAACGCGAAACCCAACAAAAGTTTTGGATGAGCGCCCAAGAGGTCATGCTTAAGCTGACTGAGTTCATCATCCGTTTCGCTCCTTTCGGTGTATTCGGACTCGTCGTGCCAGTAATTTTCGAGACGAATCTCGGTGATCTCTTTGGCACCCTGGCGTGGTTTTTCATCACTGTGATACTCGCCCTCATCATCCACTTCGCGATCAATCTCTCGCTCGTGCTCAAATTTGTAGCCAAGGTCAACCCCATCACGCACTACAAAGAGATGGCGCCCGTGTTGCTGACCGCATTCTCAACCGCCAGTTCGTCAGCCACCCTACCACTGACTATTGATACCGTGGAAGACCGCGCCGGTGTTTCCAAAAAAACCTGCTCCTTCACCCTACCACTTGGAGCCACCGTGAATATGGATGGCACTGCCCTCTACGAATGCGTCGTCGTGCTCTTTATCGCTCAACTTTATGCAGCGACCGGGCATGCTGCGCTCGGCCTTGGCGATCAATTACTCGTCGTCATCCTAGCACTGACGACGAGTATCGGTGTTGCAGGTATCCCCGCCGCCAGTCTCGTGGCCATCGCAGTAATCTTACCCGCTGTCGGCCTTCCCATCGAAGCCATCGGCGTCGTTTGGCTAACCGACCGTATTCTCGACATGTGTCGTACGAGCGTTAACGTGTTCTCCGATACCGTCGCTGCCGTCACCATCGCAGCAAGCGAAGGCGAAGCGCCCTACTCAAAACCATAATTATCCTGCATCTATTTCCAATAATGAGTCTAACGAATGAACGCCTCGCCGAACTCGGCATCGATCTCCCTTCCGCTCCTGCGCCTGCTGGTAACTACGTCGCTGCGATGCAGGTTGGCAAGCTGCTCTACCTCTCTGGTGCCATCTGCCTTGTCAACGGCGAGATGACCCATACAGGTAAGATCGGTGAGAGCCGCGACATCGCTTACGGCCAAGCCGCTGCCCGCGTCTGCGCGCTTAATCTCCTCGCCGTGACCAAAGAGCAAATCGGCGACCTTGATAAAATCTCCCGCATCGTCCAGCTCAACGGCTTCGTCAATGGCATACCTGGCTTTGCCGAGAGCCCTACAGTGATCAATGGCGCGTCCGACATCCTCGTAGAAATCCTAGGTGATCGCGGTCGCCACACCCGCGCTGCGGTCGCCGTGACAGGGCTACCCAAAGACAGCAGCGTCGAGATCCAAGCTATCTTTGAGCTGGCATAATCGTGAAGCTCCTAACCTAAATCGAAAGGAAACTTTTTACACACCACCCGACTACACCAGCTCATGATACGTCGTCTTTGCATAAACATTCTCTTAACTTGTTGCTCAAGCCAGCTCATGGCAGCCGGTCCGGAAGAGTCTGTCGTGCAGATTATCAACTACGCGCAAGGCCCCAATTGGGTTGAGCCATGGCGATTCTCCAGAGTCGCCACTGGCCTCGGTAGCGGCTTCGTCATCAAGGGCAAGCGCATCATGACGAACGCCCACGTTGTTAGTTGGTCGAAGCAACTAATCGTTCACCGCTACCAAGATCCGAAACCGTATCGAGCCACAGTCGAGTTCATCGGGCACGACTGCGACCTTGCTATTTTGAAGGTCGAAGACGAGGCGTTTTTTGAAGGCATTGAACCGCTCCAAATCGGAGAGCTACCCGCAGCGCGCTCCTCTGTTACCACTTACGGTTACCCTGCCGGCGGACGCCAAATCTCTTACACTCGCGGTGTCATTTCACGAATCGAAATGCAGCGCTACGCCCACATCTATAATCGCTCGCTACTCACCGTGCAGACCGATGCTGCCATCAACCCAGGCAATAGCGGTGGCCCCGCGATTCAAGATGATAAAGTCGTGGGAGTCTCCTTCCAAGGAAGACCGGGTCTCGAAAATGCTGGTTTTTTTATACCCCCCAACATTATCAAGCACTTCCTCGAAGACATTGAAGATAGTATATACCACGGATTTCCCGATGCGGGTATCAGCTTGATTAAGTTAACCAATCCCGCCTTCCGCGTCTCACTCGGTCTACCTAATAATAGCGTAGGCGCTCGTATCGACCGTATCCTCCAGCCCTTTCCCAAGACGCATGAACTGCTCCGAGTTAACGACGTCATCCTAGAAGTATCCGACCAAGAGGTCGGGAGCGACGGCATGATTCTCTACGAAGGCAACCGCGTGCATTGCAGCGTACTCTTCGATGAAGCCCAGCACGGCGAACCGATTGCTCTAAAACTGTGGCGTGCAGGTGAAGCCATCGAACTAGAACTGCCCGTCTACGTGAACCGCGCAGACCGTATCAGCGGCAACCAACACGAAGAACCTCCCTACCTCATAATAGGTGGCCTCGTCTTTACTGAACTTAGTATGAATTATCTTGGCTCTCTAGGGCGTAACTTAGGCGATAGCCTTGGCCCGAGAATTCATTACGAGCTCTTCTTCCGCAGTCACCAGTCCGAAGAACTGGCGCGCGCCAAACCCGTCGTACTCGCTAAAGTGCTCAAACACCCCAGCAATGTGGACTTCGGCGTAGCCGCTCAAGAAGTCGTAACTGAAGTGAACGGCCAGACCATTAACTCCATGTCCGACCTCAAAGCGGCCTTAAGAAAGAGCAGCGATGACTTTCACCGATTCCGATTTCTCTCTGGCGCTGAAGAAGCACTCCACATTGCCGATGCCCGCGGAGCCGATGCAATGCTTTTGAAACAATACAATATCCCCAGCGCTGAAAGATTAGAGGTTCTTTATGATTAAATCGCCTTTCACTTTAGCCTTTCTTTTGATCGCTGGCTTTGGGCTGGCACAAGCGCGTGCCTTTACCCCCAAAGCCGCCGTAGTGGAGATTGAAATCACAAAAAAGGCCTATGACTATCGTATGCCATGGGTCAGCCGAAATGAGCAGACTCATAAAAACGGCATCCTCGTCGGCCAAAATCAGATCCTCACCACAGCCGATGGTTTCTCGGGTCAGTATCTCTGCCGCATTACAAAAGGCGGCCAGAGTCGCCAATACACTGCCCAGATTAAGTGGATCGATTTCTATGCTAACATTGCGATGCTAGACGTGAGTGAGCCCATCTTTTGGCAGGATATGGAGCCAGTAAAGCTTGCTAAAAAAATCCCTCAGTCTGGAGATTTACAAATCTATCGTTGGCGATCAGGGCGCATCGAAGAGCGTGCCGCCGAGATCATCCGTCTCTACAACGACACCAACAAGATGAGCTTTCTACAGCATCTAAAGCTCTCCGTCTCATCAGAAATAACTGGCGCAGGCTGGGCAGAAGTCGTCTTCGACGGAGCGCAACTCGTCGGGCTAACTGAATCGGCCAGTAAGGATAATCGTTTTAACATTTTACCCGCCCCCTTCATTATCAGCGTGATTGAGCACAATCAAAGCTCAGATAACCCAGGTCTTGGTACCTTCGACTTTCGCTGGATGAATGCCAAGAATCCCGCGCTACTAAAATCCAAAGGTTTAAACATGCCAAACCGCGGGGTCGTTGTCACTGAAGTCGGGGGTCGCCGCTTGGCCCACAATAGCTTAAAAAGTGGTGATGTCATCCTCGCAATCGACGGCTTCGAAGTCGACAGCGAGGGCAAATACCTCGATCCAGACTACGGAAGACTCTCTATCTCTGGTCTAGCCACTCGTGCGCACTCCGCCAAAGACACCATCTCCATGACGATCTGGCGCGATCAAGCTAAACAAAGCATTGCCTACACCCTCCCCCGTGCCCAGTTCAGTAAGAGCCTCATACCCAGCGAGCGCTACGATGCACCCCCGCACTATTTAGTTGCTGGCGGCCTACTCTTTCAGCCGCTCGATGGCCCATTGATGCGGGCACTTGGTAAAAACAAACCCATCTTGCTCGATTATTACAGCGACCGCCCACCGCTCGAAGGGCGCGACGGCATCGTGCTACTTAGCACAGTATTACCCGACGATTACAACCGGGGGTATGAAGATATACACTACGTTATGGTCGACCAGATCAACGGCCAAGTCATCCATAAGCTAGAGGATGTCAAAACCGCGCTAACACAGCCTGTGGCGGGCTTTCACTGCATACAATTTATGCCTGACGAAGGTATCCGCCAAATCGTTCTCGACGGGACAGACATGCCCAATGCGACCGAACGTATTTTGCGGCACTACCGAATACCTGCGGCCAGTTCGTTGTAGCCAAAGTTTGGATTCGCTAGGCCGAAAATGGCAACGTAACAGGCCCGTCATAGCCGTCTTGGGAATCTTCCACTACGACATTAGACCGGATGCCGCCACGACCACGCCAAATCGTTTCAAGACGGGCCCAGCGTGGCTTGCAGGCAACATAAAAGTCTTCAAAAATCTGATTGCTCGCAGCCTCAAAGAAGATGCCTTTATTGCGAAAGCTATGTAGGTAAAGCTTCATTGCCTTGAGCTCCATGCATACCTCGTCGGGCGCATAACTAAAAACAACAGTCGCATAGTCCGGATGCCCCGTCATTGGACAGGTCGAAGTAAACTCCTCCTGAATATGCTGGATCGTGTAATTACGTTCTGCGTTTGGATTGGGAAAAGTTTCAATGTCCATGTGCGTACTGTGCAGAGCTTTTTGTAAAATTCAACACATTCGTAGTGGCTCTTTCAACTGCCACTACGAATGCAAGCTTGCACCACCCTAACCACTAGGCGAGATTTCACGCAATGAGCCAATCCACTCCAGCACCCGGTCAACTCACCCTAGTCGCTGCGCCAATCGGTAATTTGAGCGATATGACACCGCGAGCCATTGAGACGCTCAAAACAGTCGACGCCATTGCCTGTGAAGATACCCGCGTAACTGGTAAACTAATGAGTAAGCTGGGCATCGAAAAAACGTCGCCCCTGCTTTCCTACCGAGAAGAAAACGAAAAACATATGGCGCTCGAGCTAGCCGACCGCATCGAATTAGGCGAGCGAATCGCGCTGATTTCCGACGCAGGGATGCCCGCAATTAGCGACCCTGGCTTCCGGCTCGTGCGCGAGTGTCACAAGCGCGGACTACATGTAACCACCGCGCCCGGTCTTACCGCAGCCACCACAGCGCTCGCGCTCTCTGGGCTGCCGACTGATGGCTTTCTTTACGTAGGTTTCTTGCCACCGAAAAGCGCCGCTCGTAAACGCTTCTTCGAGAGTAAAAGAGAATTTGAGTATACAATAATCGTCTACGAATCCTGCCACCGTATCGCTAAGTTTCTCAACGAACTCGTGGAGACACTTGGTGAGGATCGATGCATCAGCGTCGCCCGTGAATTAACCAAGCTACACGAAACCGTCCACACTGGGGTCGCCAGCAAGGTGCGCGACCGCGTAGCGAAAGGCAGCCAAAAAGGGGAGTTTGTCGTCTCAATAGCCAAGCACGGCTTTGAGTTGTAGGGCCTGCTTAAGCACAAAGCGAGCGAGCGTGTGTATCTACCCTAAACGCGGCAACTTCGTTTCGACATCAATCGAAATACTGCCCTCACCTTTAAGCAAACGTGCTAGAGCCTGTCCGCAGAATCCCAAGCGCCAGCCTCGCATCATACGGTGCCTAGAATCTTCTAGATCATCGACTTCTAAAACAAAGGCAGTGACTTCAGCGCGGTTACCGATGAGTGCCGGGTCGATCATATTCGCGAGGCAGATGCCTTTAATCGATGCCAATGAAAGATCAACTCGCGCCTCGTAGCCGTCGTCGGGCGAGGGCCCGATGTGCTTGTTGTTCGGTAAATCAGGCAGGGCACCGCTGCGACCACGCTCGATTGCTTCCCATATGTATTTACGGTTTCGATCGGCGGAGCGTTCGCTCAAGCCCTTCATCTGGCGGATGTCTTCTAGCTTTTCGGGCGGCCGCTTTATCAACGAAACCAGCGCATCATCCGAAAGAATAAAGCCACGCGGCAAGTTACGACTGCGTGCTTTCAGTTCTCGCCAAGCACCGAGTGCTCGCAAGGCATTGCGTTGCTGCTGCGTCAACGAACCACTACCGCGTACGCGGGGCATTTCGTAGTCGGGATCTTTTTCGCCGTAATTACTTTCATCCTCATAAACTTTCATCTCATCCTCGATCCATTCTCTGCGACCTAGTGCCTCTGCTTTTTCCATGATTTTAACCATGAGATCAACAGAATGACGGACGTCGTCTTCTGCGTATTTGATCTGAGCCTGAGTCAGCGGTCGCGCCACCCAATCAGAACGAGTCTCTGTCTTGGCGAGGCGAATCTTAAGTAAGGTCTTCAGTAGCTCGCTTAAAGAGATCGTGGAGGACAGTCCCACGAAGCCAGAACTACGCTGCGTATCGAACACATTTTTAGGCAAGCCTCCACAGGCGCGGTAAAGGATATTGAGATCTTGCTGAGCGTCGTGCAGAATCTTAACCGTATCAGGGTCGGACATGAGTTCGGCGAGCGGCGACCAGTCTTCGATCTCAGGCGCATCGATTAACTGACACTCCCCATCGGGGAAACCAATTTGAATCAATCCTAGTGTGGGGTAATAGGTGCGATCCCAAATAAACTCGGTATCAACGCCAACAGCGCCTGCTTTGCGCGCACGGCGCACGACATCGGCTAGGGCTTCAGTGGTACTAATCATAAAAAGAGAAGCGTCGCTGATTCTGCCCCGGAAGGAAAGGAGATTCTTAAATCGAACAAATTGTAGCCCCAATTTATTTAAAGCAGCTAATGCAATGCTACTCAAGCTGTAGTCGCAACTGAGCCTTACTCTCTCAAGTTCCCCTCCGCCTGTTCGTTGAGAAAGGATTGGTAAGCCATGGATACACCCTCCTCAATGGCGATCCTAGGCGCCCAGCCAGTTGCTGTTATTTTTGAAATATCAGTCAACTTGCGTGGTGTCCCATCAGGCTTGCTAGCATCAAAAGTTAGCTCGCCTTCGTAGCCGATCGTCTTCATTACAAGTCGAGCAAGATCGCCAATAGAAATATCAATCCCACATCCGAGATTGACCCAATCAGGTGGACTTTCGAGTTGGAGCAGATGCAAAATACCAGCTGCCGCGTCGTCAGCGTGTAGAAACTCGCGTAGCGGCTTACCGGTGCCCCAGATCGCGACTTCGGGCAAACCGTCTCGCTTAGCCTCGTGAAAGCGGCGAATCAGCGCAGGCAAGACGTGGGAATTTTGCGGATGGTAGTTATCGCCCTGCCCATAAAGGTTCGTCGGCATCGCCGAGTGGTAACAGACGCCGTATTGACGGCGATAAAACTCGCACATTTTTAAGCCCGATATCTTCGCGATGGCGTAGGCTTCGTTGGTGGCTTCAAGTGCACTCGTGAGCAAGGATTCTTCCTTAATTGGTTGTTCAGCAAATTTCGGGTAAATGCACGTGCTGCCTAAAAATATTAAGCGTCGAACGCCTGCCTGGTAGGAGCCTTCGATCGCGTTGGTTGCAATCATCAGATTCTTATACATGAAGTCTGCAGGGTAAGTGCTGTTGGCATGAATGCCGCCAACCATCGCAGCCGCGACGATGACTTCATCAGGACGATGCTCAGTAAGGTAGTCATGCGTAGCCGCCTGACTAGTCAGATCAAGGTCGCGGCTCGACGGCTGCAAGACACCACTGTAACCAAGATGATCGGCGGCTCGCACCAGTGCAGAGCCAACCATGCCGCGAGATCCCAAAATAAGGAGTTTTTTCATGGACAACGAAAACTTTCTTTACTGAGATTCAATGGCTACTGCCACATCAAACCCGTGCGACTTTAGAAGCGCGTGGCGCTTGGCAATATCTAGGTCATTGGCCACCATCTCAGCGCACATTTCCTCGACTGTGATTTCGGGAACCCAGCCAAGCTTCTCCTTCGCCTTCGTGGGATCACCCAGAAGAGTTTCGACTTCGGCGGGACGGAAATAACGCGGGTCAACTTTAACAATCACATCCCCCACTGAAGCGGATGGAGCCTTTCCTTCATCCACTGCGATAATTGTAGCGATCTCAGCAATACCTTCACCAGAAAACTCAAGTTCGATACCCGCCTCCCGAGCTGACATAGATACAAACTCGCGAACTGAAATTTGTTTACCTGTGGCGATGACAAAATCATCAGGGACTTCTTGCTGGAGCATCATCCACTGCATACGCACGTAATCTTTAGCATGTCCCCAATCGCGCAAGGCATCCATATTTCCGAGGTAGAGACAGTCCTCAAGCCCGTGTGCGATATTCGAGAGCGCGCGAGTGATCTTACGAGTCACAAAGGTCTCACCACGGCGAGGTGATTCATGATTAAAAAGAATACCGTTACAGGCATATATTCCGTAAGACTCACGATAATTTACAGTGATCCAATAGGCGTACATCTTCGCTGCCGCATAAGGGGAACGGGGGTAAAACGGAGTCGTCTCCTTCTGGGGAATTTCTTGAACCTCGCCGTAAAGCTCGGAAGTCGAAGCTTGGTAAAATTTAGTTTTTTTCTCTAAGCCCAAAAAACGGATCGCCTCCAAAAGACGTAGCGTGCCGATTGCATCGACGTCAGCCGTGTACTCCGGGGATTCAAATGAAACCGCCACGTGTGACTGCGCTCCGAGATTGTAGACCTCATCGGGCTGTACCTGACTTATGATACGGGTCAGGTTAGAAGCATCCGTCAGATCTCCGTAGTGGAGATGAAAACGACTATTTTTAACATGAGGATCTTCGTAGATGTGGTCAATTCGTGCGGTATTCAGTGAGGAAGCTCGGCGTTTAATACCGTGAACTTCGTATCCTTTCTCTAAAAGGAGCTCTGCAAGGTAAGATCCATCCTGTCCGGTAATCCCTGTAATTAGTGCTTTTTTCATTATTATTTATGTCGAATTATTTAAAGTTCCGGTCAGCTCATCACGAAGAATGATATACAGGATAAACTTTATCTAGTAGTCGAGACGTTTCCACCGACACTAAAATGGGTGCACATCCTCCATTAAAAAGTCACTGTCTCGTCAGGCCGCCGGATCTGCGTGCGGAACCATGTGCCCTGTTTCTTCACCAGGTGCAGCGTGTTTTGGATAATCGAAGGCAATAATTCATCGTGCTTCAGCTCGCCATCGAGAAAGGCGATCGTCTCGCGGTAACCGATGGCCGATGCTGCGCTGGGGTTTTCTCTGAGACCTTGCAGGAGTAAACCTTCGACCTCTGCGATCAATCCAGCTTCAAGCATGAGCTCCGCTCGGCGCGCTACGCGCTGCTTCAAATTCTCCTTATCACGCTGCAACAGAATGTAATGCTTTAGACAACCAGCAAAAGGCTCCGGGCGCGCGGCAAATTCAGCCTGTAAAGTCGGTAAATCTTTGCCCGAGGCAATACAGCGTTCGAGTGCGCGTGAGACTCTACGTGGATTTTTAATATCTAAGTTTCCTGTGCCTTGCACACTGCGCCCACGTAAATCTCCTAATAAACCTTCCAATCCATCCGCTTCGTAAAGCGCTGCGACCTTCGCACGTATTGCATCGCTTACCTCGACCACATCAATCACGGGTGCAAAAAAGCTCTTTAAATAAAATCCACTGCCACCCGTCACGACGACAGATTTGCCACGCGCAAAAATCTCTGCCACCACTTCTTCTGCATCGCGCACATAGGCCACGATATCGTAGGGCGTGCTGACGGAATTAAGGTCAATCAAATGGTGTGGAATCCTCCCCTGCTCTTCGCGCGATGGCTTGGCGGTGCCAATATCCATTCCCCTATAAATAAGCGAGGCATCGCAGGAAACTATCTCCGCATCGTGCGCCTCCGCGTAGCTGAGCGTATACTCCGTTTTACCGACCGCAGTCGCCCCAGTAATGATGTGTAGTCTTTGTTCCATTTGTGTAAGGCAAATATTTGCCATGTTTATCAAGCGAGAGTCACAGACTCTTGGCAACCTATGAAAATCTGCATCGTCACTGACCCTCTACATTGCTCGCAACGGGAGCTCTAGTCGCCTTAAACACTCTTGCGGCGCGGGTCGCGTATGCACACCTTTAATTTCAACATGCACCCATCCATCCGACTCTGGCAATGGCCGAACATACTGGCGATCGACACTGCCTTGGTCGCTATATTTTGGCAACTGAGCTTGGCAAGAGCTCTGAATACCGAGATCGGCTGGGCGGCCTCTGCTGTATTGGGGCTCTCAGTTTGGCTGACTTATGTTGCGGATCGGTTGCTTGATGTGAGGTCGCGGGAAAAAGCGGCACTCTTTTCGCTAAGGCATCAGTTCGTAAAGCAATACCATCAAACACTTTGGCGTGTCTGGTTTGTGCTTCTCGCGATGAATCTGATAATAGCAAGGCAGCTCACGGCCATGCAACTCAAGAACGGTAGCCTACTCCTAATATTTTGCTTACTCTATACTATACTCAACCAAAAGCTCTCAAGGCACTTCTTTCCCAAGGAGATCTGCGTAGCTTTGATCTATGCGAGCGGCGTGATAATATTTATGCCGGTAGCTTACCCACTTGGTTTCTTCGGAATATTCGCTTTATTGTGCCTGCTCAATTGCCTGATGATCGGAGCGAAGGAGAAGGTGATCGACGCTAAGATGCGAATACACTCGGTCACACCTCTAATCGCAGAAAGCTGGTTGGCACCGCTTGCTTTACTCGGCGCAGGACTGGCAATTTGGCGAGGCAGCGAATTGTGGCTCGGGCTGGCAATTAGCTTAGGGCTACTCGGCCTACTGCATGGACTTAGGAAGAGAATTAGCATGGAAACTTTTCGTGTGCTCGCAGATGCTACCTTAGTCTTGGGTGCCTTGTACGCACTCGGTTTTAATGGGAGCCTTGGTTAAATAGCCCTCATGTCGAGAAAGTCGCTTGTGGAGCAGATGCGACTGACTAGCGTCCGCGACGAATATCAGAGCCCTTAAACTGAACACGCACACGGAATATGAGCTTAATGCGGGTCTTGATCTTGAAGGTCTTTGGGTCGATAGAGTCAGGGATTTCTTCACGGTGCAGATCGACGATGGCGTGGTAACCTCGCTCGGAAAAAATATCGATCAACATGGCGAGCGCATCCGGATCATGGAGGACGGAGTCCTCGGTATTGATTACGGCTGATCCAGAGATGGCATGGCGCTCAATAATCGGCATGAAGTCGCTCTTTATAAGATCGACGACCTCCCCAAAGAGAGGCTCTTGGCGATCGACATAGGCATCGAGTCGGTCGACGAGATCCTGACGGGCGTGCTTTGATATGGTAGCGGCTACGGGAATGCTTGAGATGCGATCGTAGGTGGCCTCGTCGAGTTCGAGAGAGCCTTGATAACGTAGCTCATCGTCAATACGTTGACGGACGGCTTCGATCGTTCCGTGTGCATTGATAAAGTGATAGAAGAATATCTCACGCAGGTCTTTGAGCGCACCATAGGTCTTCTCCTTGAAAGTGCGGTAGCGATTGAGCGCTGCCTCAGGATCAAGGTCGGTCGGGCGCAATTCTTGAATTTCACCGACGCCGGACTCAAGGACTTCCTCGTTATGCGCCTGCGCTTCGACTCCGCGGTTTATTTGGCGCTTCACACTCTCCTTCTTATCGATAAAGAGCACAACGATATGGAAATGAGGCTTCTTAAAATGCTCAGAGTAGAGGGTCTCTTTAAATTTATTACGCTGTTCGATCAGCTTTTGATAAAGAAGCTTAACGCACTCAACCTGTACTTTGGTGCGGGGGAAACCATCGACGACTGCACCGGTCTTATAAACGGGGTCGAGGAGTTTGCGCAGCATGATCTCGATAACCTCACGGTCGCCAACTAGCATGCCAGCATCTTTCATCTTCTCTGCTTCGGGGCTCTTGAGCAGCCCACTGACCACAAGCGGTGGTGCTGTGAGGTCGCGATACTGCATGATGAACTCAGTATTCGTACCCTTACCCGCACCAGGCGCACCGTTGAGCCAGAAAATCTCTTTCGGGAAGCGAAGATATTCCTCGCCTAGTTCGTCTTCTAGGCTTGCCCAGACAGAGTTGAAGATGATCTGCGCGTCCTTAACCTCTAGGTCTTGGACATTTTTGTTTGCAGGTTTGATTTCGATAGGGGCCTGATCGGAAGCCATTTTATATAAATTTAGGAAAGTGGTGTTTAGGAAAGTTTAGCTCTGTCTGAATCCACCTATTAGATCAAGTCCCTTTCGTGATTTCACCAAGTGCCGCACGACTACTGGCTGTTTCTTGTTCGCGCGGTCGGCAAATGCGTTCGGTCGCGCTCTCAAAGTCCTCCTCACCACTTAAGATATCGATTTCGAGGCGTAGATAATAAACGGGCACGCTCGCTTTAATATCATCAAATAAGCGGACGGCGTCCTTCTCAGTTGTCACGATCATATCTAATTCGCCTTTACCGGCCTTACGGTAGAGGCGCTTGATCTCGTAACGAGTAAATCGGTGGTGATCTAGGAAGCGCTGATTATAACGGATTTCAGCACCGAAATCACCTAACATTTTTTCAAAGCTTTCAGGCGAAGCAATTCCGCTAAAAGCTCCGATCTTGGCCCCCCTGAGCGCTTCTAGCGATAGGCGATCGCCTGTATCGACAGATTGGAGGTATTGCGGCTTGTGCGCGCATTCAATTATTTCAGCTTTAGGGTTATTCTCGCGAATCAGTTCAAGGAGTGCTTCATCACGATTGCCGTCAGATTTAGTCAGAAAGATATAGCTGGCACGCGATAGGTGTTTGATCGGTTCGCGCAGGATGCCGCGAGGGAGTAAATGCTGATTGCCGAAAGGATTCGTTTTGTCGACGAGCAGGAGATTAAGCCTTCCCTTGAGCGGTAGATATTGGAAGCCGTCATCGAGAATAAGGGTGTCGCAGCCAAACTTACGAATGGCAAAAGAACCGGCTTTGACCCGATTTTTATCACAGAGCACAACAACGCCTGGCAGATTCTGGGCGAGCATATAGGGCTCGTCACCGGCCACTTCGGAGTCAAGCAGAACGGTCTTACCATTGCTCACGATCTTGGGCGGCGCTTCTTCACCGTGGGTCAGCATCCGCCAGAGTTTTTGCGGCAACGGTTCTTTTTTACTCTTATAACCGCGACTAAGAATGGCGACTTTACGTCCACGCTCAGCCAAGGTGCGGGCAAATTTCTCAACCACAGGAGTTTTACCCGTGCCACCAACCGTGAGGTTACCGACGACGACGACCAAACAACCTAGCGGCTTACTCCGAAGGATCCTATGTTCGTAGAGATACAAGCGTAGCCGCACGAGTGCATTAAATATAAAAGATAGTCCATAAAGGAAGCTTGCCAGCACTTCAGCCGCACGCCCGTGCCGGCGGTCGTAGATCACATCGGTGGTAAAAAGAGCGAAATCATCCGCCATGCGAGCAAGCTTATAGCGTAATCTGCGTAATGAGGACATAGCTTAGAAAACTTAGAATTTAAATAAAAAGCGATGCTCAAAAAACAGAAAGAGGGTTGACGCCAGATTTAATCAACGCTTTCTCTCGAAAAAACACCATGCCCTCGTGCTCTCGGGTGTCTACCCCGCAACTACTTTCTATGAAATATCTAATCATCGCCGAGAAACCCTCTGTCGCGACCGACCTCTCCAAAGCCCTGAGCAAAGAACTTGGGAAATTTGCCAAAAAGGGCAAATCGCGCGATGCGACCTATTTCGAAAGTGAACGAGCTTCCATCACATCTGCTGTCGGCCACCTTGTCGAGCTGAAGATGCCAGCTGGTCCCAACGGCAAAAATCTGCCTTGGAGCTTTAATGTACTACCCGCCATTCCCGAAAAGTTTGAGCTCCAGCCAATTGAACAAAGCGCCGGTCGTCTCAAACACGTACTCGGACTTGCTAAGAAGAAAGAGTTTGACGTCATCATTAACGCTTGTGATGCCGGCCGAGAGGGTGAGCTGATTTTCCAGTACATTATGGAAATCGGTAAGATCAAAAAACCAGTCAAACGACTCTGGATGCAATCAATGACTACGGGTGCGATCCAAGAAGCTTGGCAATCGCTTCGAGAGGGCGAGCAAATGTCCAACCTTGCCGACGCCGCTAAATGCCGTTCTGAGTCAGACTGGCTCGTCGGCCTCAACTCGACCCGTGCCCTCACCTGCTTCCGCTCTCGCCACGGTGGATTCAACATCACCGCCGCAGGGCGCGTGCAGACGCCCACCCTCGCCATCCTCGCCAAACGCGAGCGCGAGATCCAAGCATTCAAGCCCGAGGACTACTGGGAAATCCACGCTGACTTCGCGGTGGCTAAGGGCAACTACCCTGGCAAATGGATCGACCTAGGCTGGAAGAAAAAACCCGAGCAGCCACACGGCCGAGCAGAACGCCTCTGGGATAAGGAAAAAGCCGTCACCATTCGCGAGCGTTGCGTCGGCAAAGAAGGCAAGGTAAGCGAAGAGAAAAAACCGACCAAACAAATCGCGCCGCAGCTTTACGATCTCACCACCCTCCAGCGTGAGGCCCCCTTTACCGCAAAAAACACCCTCGGGCTCGCTCAAGCACTTTATGAGCGCCACAAGATGCTCACCTACCCGCGGACAGACTCCCGCTATTTACCCGAGGACTACATGAGCAAAGTGTGCGAGACCATGCGCGACCTCGCCAACTCAGGTCACTCAATTGCGAAATGGGCAGCCAACGCGATTGAAGATGACCGTGTCAAGTTCAACAAGCGTATCTTTAATAACGCCAAAGTCTCTGATCACTTTGCTATCATTCCTACTGGGCGCGTCGTGAAGCTCAACGAGCAAGAATCAAAACTCTACGACATGGTAGTCAAACGCTTCATCGCAGTCTTCTTTCCACACGCTGAGTTTGAAGTCACCAAACGACTCACGACAATCAATCACGGGGCGGAAAAAGATACCTTCCTGACCAACGGCAAGACCCTAACAAACCCAGGTTGGCTGACCGTCTATGGACGCGTAGCTGGCGTGGCCGCAGGCAAGGACGAGCTGGTAGGCGTCGATGAGGGTGAAACTGCACGTATACCTGATCTACCAATCATGCGAGAAATCGCCGAAGGTGAAGAACTACCCGCCCCGATCCGCGTCGAGGATAAGTCGACCAAGCCATCTGCCCGCTACACTGAGTCCACACTCCTAGCCGCTATGGAAGGTGCGGGTAAACTCATCGACGACGATGAACTGCGGGAAGCGATGTCCGAGCGCGGTCTGGGTACACCCGCCACTCGAGCCGCGACGATTGAAGGTCTCCTCCGCCAGAAATACATCGCTCGCGAAGGTCGTGATCTCAATGTCTCCGGCAAAGGCCTTCGCCTGATCGAACTCTGCGAAGAAATGGACATCAAAGCCCTCAGCTCACCCTCTATGACGGGCGACTGGGAGGCCCAGCTCAACAAGATGGAAAAGGGCGAGATCTGCCGCGAGGTCTTCATGCAAGGGATCAACCAATTCACCGAAGACGTGGTCGAGAAAGCGCGCTCACACATGCAAATGCTCGTCAACCGCGTCTTCCCCGACCTAGAATGCTCGTGTCCCGCCTGCGGCGCAGCACGACTCAAACAAACCGACGCCACCTACGAATGTCGCGAAGAAGCGTGTGACTTCCGCGTATCGAAGCACATCGCTGGTCGCAGACTCAGCGACGACGAAGCAAAAGAACTGATCACCACAAAGCAACTTCCTGAACTTGATGGCTTCGTATCTCGCTTCAACAAACCTTTCAGCGCAGCACTCAAGCTTGCTCAGTCAGTTTCCAAAACTGGTAAAATAGGCAAATGGAAGACCGAATTCGTCTTTGATGGTGATGAGCCCACACTAGCCGAAGACTTAAAGGACGAGCAAATTATCAAAACCTTCGCTATGCAAAATGGTATCGAGGCAAAGCTCTACGAAACGGAAAAAGCTTATCATCTGCCTGCCTTAAAAACAAATGACTCGCCCGAAGGTTTTCGCCTCGGCAAGATGATCTTGCAAAAGGAACTCCAACCCGACGAAGTGGAGAAACTTTTCACCGAAGGTAAAACCGCACTACTCGACGGCTTCGTTTCCAAGCGCACCAAGCGACCTTTCAAGGCCCACCTCACACTCGACTTTGACAGCGGCAAGATCGGCTTCGAATTTGCCCCACGCCCAGTTAAAAAGGCAGCGAAAAAAGCTTCTAAGTAACCATTATAATGTGGTTCCCACGTCCCCCCAGCCTACTTGAATTTACGGTAGACTCGCTAATTGAAACCAAATAGCTTTTTAATTACGGCAATCGTTCCGGATGTAATCTTCGGACTGGAGCCACTAACATTCAAGACACGATGGCAGCTTTGCGATTCTAATAAACTAGGATGGTAGGCAATTATCTTCACATCACCGGCTTGGCCTCTGAGCTTATCTTCGGTAAAGCGAGGCGTCCACTCCTTCGGTAACCCGTATTGAGTAAAGGCGATGTCCCATGCCACGACAGTCTTACCCGCAAAAGACTCAGTCATTAGAGCAGGATAATTGCGGACAAAGTCAGGCACTTGATTACTGAAAACTCGAATACGTGTGGCGACTGGCAGACGACGAAGGTATTCTCGTAAATTACTTACCTGACCGCTACGAATGTTTTGATAAAAGTCCAGTGGGTCAACACTCACTAGGTTCATACCGTTCCAAATGCCGTGACGATTCTTACTGTCAAATTTTTGATCTGTGTACCATTTTTCGAAGTCGTCTGTCAGACGGAAGCCGATCTCAAAGTGGACGTGAGCGCGACTACGCGGAATCGTATAAGTGGCGGAACGCCCCATGATGCCAAGCACGGAGCCCGACTCGACACGTGCGTCAGGTATGATAGCATCGCCCACACTGGCAAGGTGTGCGTAAAGCGTATGATAGGCAGGAGTTTCTTGATCGTGCTCGATCACTACGTATCGCCCATAAGTACTATAGCCAGAATTACGGCTAGCATGAACGACTCGACCGGGTAGCACGGCATAGACAGGATCGGCGGCTTCACCGCGGCCATCGCGCTTAATCGGATACAGATCGAGCCCTTCGTGGAAACGGCTACCACCATTACGCACGCAACCGAATAAGCCAGACTCAACACGCCCAGATTCGGTAGGCTGGACATAGGCCTCGACCGGCTTGCCGTTTTGAAAGGCGGGGTTCGGCGTCGGCCAGATTAAACTAGCATCAACTAGAAATGGCACAAACAGGACAGGAAGCAGGCGAAAGAATCTCGGTATCTTCATTTTCCGTAATCTAAGGGAGTAGTAGATTCTTAGCGCCTACTTATTTGCCTGTAGCTTTACGATGGTCTCCTTGATATCGAGCACAAGCTGACCGAGTTCCTTATCGTCGACTTCAACAAATGTATAGAAGTTACCATCTTGTATGGCGCCATCAATGCGGCGAGCACCGATCGCATTTCCGTTAACCATAAAAACAATACGGTTGCCCATATTAGAGACTGAGGCCCGATAAAGATCACGCGCACCTTGACCTCCTGCCTGGACTAACAATGCAACTCCCATATCGACTTTGACCATCTCTACGTTTTGAATATCAAACTCGTTCACAACAGGATCGCCCTGAATGTTGATCGTCGTCCTGCTGACTGGAAGCAAGACTGTCTCTCCGCTGGACGCACCGTAATTGACACCACGTGTCTCGACCATAAGGCGTGGCACACTGAGATTTTCAAGTTTCTCTTTTTTACAAGCGACTAAAAGGCCGAGGCTAGTAAGAAGTATGAGAGAAAATAGAGCAATTCGGGGCATGGTTCGTATTTGGTTCAAAGATTAAAGAATAATGTCACCAATGGTGTCTTCGATTTTATGCATTAACTTCGTAGAGATATCCATAATTGGTACTTGGATCATCTGCTTGGTTTTGACATGCCGATAGCTCTGCTCGCCAGTGGACTTACGGTCGCCGAAGGCGCGCAGCACTCGCTTACGCTCCAGCATAAGCGAGAGGAGATGCTTGAGCATGTCTGACTCTTCTTTAGTATCAGGTGATTCATTTTCAAAGAGTGAAAAGAAAAAATCTTCCGCGGAGGCCATTGTCTCGCTCGCAGTGTTGCTCTCATCGTCGGGGTCTTTAACTACGCGTGCCCAGCGCCCTAGGACTTCGCCTGGTAGTTCAAAAGCTTCAACTTCGTCGGGTCGTAGATCGGCCCGGCCTAGCTCGCCCACTCCACCCATAAAAATAAGGCAGACGACTCGGTCGCCTGGGCTAAAGACTTCGCCACTGAGAGTCGACTTACGTGCGATTGTTTTGATTTGCCATTCCATAATTACAGAAAAGATAAGCTGAAAGACTGCGGGGCATGGGCCATGTGGCAACTATAACTCTTGGTCGAAATTCTAGGCTAGTACAATGATAATCCTCCTAATTATTCTTGCGGCTAAAGGACATTACTTAACTGTCTGCGACTTCCATCCACTATTACCATGCCAAGAACTATCGCCATCGGAGACGTCCACGGTTGTGCCGAAGAATTCGAAGAACTGCTTAAAAGGCTCGAACTGAAGCCCGAAGACCGGATCATTCAAGTCGGAGACTTAGTGAACCGTGGTCCCGAAAGCCACCGAGTGATCGAACTGGCACGCGAATATCAGGTGGAATCAATTATTGGAAATCACGAACTACGCCTGATCACTGCAAGGGGAAAAAACAAGCCCAGTCTACTCAATCAATACGATCTAGTCACCCTCGAGGAGCTGACGAAGGACGACTGGAAGTATCTCGAGGCAATGCCGAAGTTTCTCTACGATGCGCAAATCGATACAGTGATCGTACATGGTGGTTTCCTACCAAATAAACCATGGCAGACGCAAGGCAGGGAGCTAATCACTAACATCCAAGTTATCGACTATAAAGGCAAAGCTGCCAAGCGCTCCGATGCGCCCGACGGAGCCCCTTGGGCAGACTCCTGGAGCGGCAGTCCCTTCGTTGTTTACGGTCACACCCCACGCCCGAGGGTGTTTGAACGTAAAGGATCGATTGGAATCGATACTGGATGCGTCTACGGGGGCCACCTCACCGCCTACATCATCGAAGATAAATCCCTCGTCCAAGTCCGTGCACACAAGGCTTACGCGCATAGCAAACACCTGCCAAATCCACTTTAAGTAAACATTCGCTATTCTAGAGTCTAGCAGTTCTAAATAGCGTAATAGACTTTGCCAATTCTATCCGCATTTCACAATTCTCCATCTTTCAGCCTTTTCAAAAATGTCCAACCCATCCAAGCACCTCGGGCTTTTGCTTATCGATTTTCAAGACGTCTTTCTTAAAGAGATTCCAGATCGGGAGCGATTGCTAAAACGGAGCACTTTCGCCCTGAAAGCAGCCAAACTGCTTAGCGTATCTGTCGCCGTGACGGAGCAAATTCCCGAAAAACTAGGCGCGACGACCGAAGTCTTAAGTGGCTATTGGGAGGTCAATACGCCCGTTTTCGACAAGAGCGCTTTCTCCGCATTCGAAGCCGAAGGCCTACAGCGATGGATCGAAAGTAAGCAGATTGATCACTTGCTACTTGCGGGCATCGAAACCTCTATCTGCGTCTACCAAACCGCACTCCAAGCCCTCGGGGCAGATATCGGCGTCACTTTATTGAGCGACTGCATCAGTGAACGCCGCCTCGAAGATCGTGCCCCCGTGCTGGAACAATTACTTTCTATGGACGCACACATCCTACCTAGCGAAACGATTTTTTATAGCCTACTTGGGAGCGCCGAACATCCAAAGTTTCGTGAATTTAATGAGCTGGTAAAGGAGTCGTAATTAGCGCCCCTACTGCCCCATGCGGAACGGTAGGCTAAATTGATGCGGCTGACCTGTCGGAGTCGGTCCCGCTGAGGAAGCATTGCGGAAGGCGGTCAGAATAGATTGGTCGAAGGCGGCATTACCCGAGCCACGACGCAGTCTTACATTTGTGATCTGTCCAGAAGATGACACATCGAAGACGACTTCAGCTAAGAGGCTTACGCCAGCCAGTTGTGCAGGCTTCACCCACGCAGCGTCGATGCGCGAGCGTAGGCGAGAGCTGTAACCAGCGAGCGCGGACATCTGCTGGGGCGAGAGTTGCGGGCTGGGAATAGTCGATGAGGAAGTTCGCGGGATAATCAATTTGGGCACGTCGATCTGATGCACACTGATGTCTGGGCGTGGTGCAACAGGGCGCGTTTTGGGCTTATCCTTAGGGTGCTCTTTCGTGAAATCTCGGTAATCTATGATCTGCGGCTTGGGCGGCGGCTTTTCTTTAGGGCGCGGTGTCGGCACCGGCGGCTTGGGGATATTGACTTTCGGCACCGGCGGTAACTTAACTGGAGTTTGCTCCACAGGCGGTTGTGGTGCCGCTTGCTGCGATTGACTCTCCTCGCTCGGCGGATCGACCATCTCGAAGACATGTGGCTTTTCCTTTGGTTTAAATGCTTGGACGATCGTCACTAGAAACAAAGCCAGCAAGACCACTAGGTGAAGGATCACCGAGGTCCAGAAGGGTTGGTCTTTAGGGATTTTCATGTAAGTCGCACAAGCTTCAAGCTTAGGATAGTGACAGAACAGATAGGAACCCCATAGCTACCATTTCCTTACTTTACTTTAGTGTCTAAACTAATCTTGGAGAGCTTACGCTGCTTAATCATATCCACGACGGTGATGACGTTTTGGTAAGGCAGCTGAGCATCGGCACGAATACTCAGCACGGGTGGCGCGGGATCCATCGCCATGGTGTCGAGCAGGTCAGCGAGCTGCTGCTCCGAGACCTGACCTTCGCCCCAGTAGTAAGCACCCGCTCGGTCGATGGAGATAGATTGAAAATCTTCGCGGTCTTCAGCCTGCGTTTTGGCGGCTTCGACAGGCAGGTTCAACTCGACCGTCTGCTCCAGTAGTGGCGTGGTGATCATAAAGATAATCAACAAAGCAAAGGCTAAGTCGATCAAGGGAGTGACGTTAATCTCGGTTAAGGCAGAGAGCCGGTCTTTACGATGGAATTTACGAGCCACAGATCGAATTGTGAAGAGTGAGTGGTGAATTAGCCGTGTGCAGCGGCTTGGGCTTCGAGCTCAATGCGATCGGCGGCGGTGCTAGCAAAGTTCTCTAGCTCGACCACTGCGATCTTGGTATTTTGCAAGAGATAGTTGTAGCCGAAGACCGATGGAATGGCGACGACGAGACCAGCCACAGTGGTAAGCAAAGCCCCCGACACCCCTGGGGCGAGGCTTTGAAGACTGGCGGAACCTGCACCAGCCATTCCGCCAAATGCATCCATCACACCCCAGACAGTGCCGAGCAGGCCCAGGAAGGGTGCCCCTGTTACGATCGAACCGAGGACCACCATCTTCGATTCGTAGCGGATAATTTGTTCGGCTACACTGCGCTGTAGTGCGTTTTCGACGTGTCCCATGCGGAGCGTCGCACGGTGTGGGTCGTTGTCACTGATGTCACCACCGTATCGGTGGAAAGCTTCTAAGGCTTCACGAACGATATTGTAATAGGGGCCAGCCCCTTTACCAGGACGCTCTGGATCGAGCGCGATCAGGTGCGACTCTTTAGACAAGAGGCGTTCGTAGCGTTGGTTTTGTGAGCGTAGCTTTGATAAATCGAGGTATTTACCAAGCATGACCGTCCAAGCGACGATACTAAAGAGAGCTAGGATAAAGATAACGACTTTACCTGCAAAGTTCGACTGCGCGAAGTAAGTGAAGACATTCGCGCCTGAAGCGGCCTGAAAGAGGAGAGAATCGAAGGCAAAAGTAAGGCTCATTACAAAAAAAATATAGTCATCAATAAAACAGACCCCAGTAAACCACATCCGTTCAAAAAGCTTCCAGCTTTAAAATGGAACTGTGAATAAGAATTGAATGATTTACTGGTATACGTTTTTACAAAATAAATGCTAGCGAAATCTACAAATGCATTGCCAACGCGCACCGGATACCTACCTAAGGTATTAGCTAAGTTCCCCCAACAAGAAAGAAGATCATGCCCAAACCAAAAGTTCTCATTCTTTGCACAGGAAACTCGTGCCGCAGCCATTTAGCTGAAGGTATCTTACGCGCCGCCGCGGGCGACCTCTTCGAGGTGTTTAGCGCGGGTTCCAAACCAAAGGGTGCGGTACATCCGCTCGCGCTCGAAGCGCTCAAAGAAATCGGCATCGACGCCAGCCATCATACCTCCGACCACCTCGACATCTACCTCGATCAAGGTATCACTACGGTGATCACCGTCTGCGGGAATGCGGAACAAGCCTGCCCGACCTTTCCCGAGATGGTGAATCGCTACCACTGGGGCTTTGAAGACCCGCCTCATGCCCAGCGTGAGGACGAGAGCGAACTCGACGCTTTTCGTCGCATCCGCGATGAGATCAAACTAGTCTTCGAGGCCTATGCTGCGGGTTACCGAGAAGCCGTCAGCGCTTAGAACTTTCAAGCCATGAAAAATGCACTGATCGCCGAGTTCATCGGCACCTTTTTCCTCTATCTACTGATCGGTATGTGTGTGACGCCACCTGCCGCCGCAGGTGTGGCCGTTCCCCTGGCAATCGGCGTGGGACTCGCTGCATTGGTCTACTCTTGTGGGCATCTCTCAAAAGCTCACTTCAATCCTGCCACGACCATCGCCTACGCCACTGCAGGCACCCACACACTCAAGAAATCCATCCCCTACATTTTAGTCATCTTTGCAGGAGCCCTTTCGTCGGCAGTCTGCCTCATGATCCTAAGCCCTGAGGGCCTCGAAAAAGTGAACTCCCTAGAAATTGACGGCACGAAAGTCATCCTGGCGGAATTTCTTTTCACCTTCGTGCTGATGTGGGTGATCCTCAATGTCGCCATCGCTAAAGGCACCGCAGGTAACGGATTCTACGGCATCGCAATCGGTGCCATCGTTGCAGCGGGCGCCTACGCCGTCGGTTCCCTATCCTTCGCCGCCTTCAATCCGGCAGTGACCCTCGCGCTTTGCATCAACGGCTTTCTACCTTGGAGCGCCCTGCCCCTTTATTGGATCACACAAGCAGTCGCCGCATTCACTGCCGGAATACTCTTCAAAAGAATGCAGGTCACCAACGAAGACGAACTTAGCGGCAAGCCCTGGAACTAGTCCTTCGGCGCGAAGAGCTTCTCCACGTATTTTGCGATCAGATCGTATTCCAGATTCACCAAGTCGCCCTCTTGCTTGGTGTGTAGATTAGTCACCTCCATCGTATGCGGAATCAGCCAAATGGCGAAGCCCGACTCGTCGACCTCAGCTACGGTCAGCGAAATACCATCTACAGTGATGCAGCCTTTGTGCACAACGTAGCGCAAGTTATCAGATGGAGCTTTGATACGAAAAAAGAAGTCCTTGCCGCGCGGCTCAATCGCTTCGATCACACCCGTGCCATCGACATGACCAGAGACAAAGTGCCCGCCCATACGAGTGCTCGGCAGGAGCGCTCGTTCCAAGTTCACTTTGCCACCTGGACCCACGCCTCCGATTGAGGTCAGGCGCTTGCTCTCTTCCAGCAAGTCGAACTCGATCCGATCTTCCGTGAAGGCGACCGCAGTCAAACAACAGCCATTAACTGCTACGCTATCGCCCATTTGAAGATCACGAGTCACCCCGTGCGCTTCCAATACGAGGCGCCAAGCATTCGATTGCTCTTCAAAAGAGATGACCTTA